>SVQF01000028.1 GCA_015065445.1 Oscillospiraceae bacterium
ATCGTATTCTGCAGTACCTTTTGTACCGCCGATTACAGTGCAAAAGAAAGCTACACAATCACTGTAATCGGCGGTACAAAAGGTACTGCAGAATACGATACAAAGTACACTGTAAGCACAGATGTTTCAGGCTTCGCTGCATGGGCTACAAAGGTAGACGGCAAGTATCAGATTGCATCTTACAGCCCGTCGTACACATTCTTCGTAGCTACTAACGAAACATTCGTTCCGATTGTAAGCGACGGCAAAGGCGGTTACGTAACAACTGACGGCGATGAAATTACAGCTGCTAAACTTGACGGCGAAATAACCGAAACAGGTAGCATTGATGCCAATACGTTTGTCAATAATAAGATTGCAAACCGTGCTCCGTTCGTTTCTGTTCAGAGAGCCGATATGGCTAACAAGAACGATGCGGATAAGTACACCAAAGCACGTGTATTTGTCAGAATCACAGAAGGCTGCAACGAAACAACAAGTCTTACAAGCTATGGTATTCTTTACCGCTCCGGCAGCACAGACGCTGATAAAGAAGCAATGGTAATCGACTACACGGCAGATACAAAGACTTACAGACGTGCAGTTACAAACAAGCTTACATCAGGTCAGTTTACATACACCTTGAATTCTACAAACGGATTTAAGCGTGACGTAACGTTCAGAGCTTATGTAAACTACAACTTTGAGTACACTGCAGGCGGAACTCCGGCTACAATCAATGCACTTGATTACTCAAGTATTTCAGTTGCAAAACTCTAAACACAGGAGGATAAAAACTTGAAAAAAGATTATATTTCCCCTGATGCGGATATTGAAAAATTTCGTCTTGCCTCAACGTCGGTAATAACCACTTCTGAAGACGGTTTTGAAGACGGCGACACAGGCGAATATGTAGACGACGATTTCTAACAAAAAAAGTAAGGAACCCGAAGGTTCCTTACTTTTTTTCTATTACAGAGCTAAATTTTTGCGTGGTAGGCATTTACTTTGCCGTCAACTATGTCAATCACCGCATATGACGAATTGCATACAGCACCCGGGTTAATAAGATAAATGCCGTCAACCTTTTCAATCATCGGTGTGTGAGTGTGACCGAATATACAAATATCAACACCTTCACGCTTTGCAGTTTCAAGCAACATAGAGTATCCGTGCTTTACTCCGTATGTGTGACCGTGGCAGAACATAACTTTCTTTCCGGCAAATTTAACCGTTTTCCAAAGCGGCAGACTGCTGCCCCGGTCACAGTTACCTGCAACACATTCAATTCGGATTTTAGGGTAAAGAAAAGGTATATCCTCAACATCGCCTTCGCTGTCGCCGCAGTTTATAAACAAATCTGCGTTATCGGCGTGCCTCTCAATAATGTCATACAGATAACTTCTTCGTCTGTGCGAGTCGGATGTAGCAACAATTCTCATCATACAGCCTCCGTCTTTGTCATAGTATTTATAAGATTATACTATATTTCGGAGTGATGTTCAATGCCCCAGTTCTCAGGATCAGACATAGACGATGCAAAAAAGCGTGTTCGTGAAATGCAGGAACGAACCAAGCAGTTAGCCGACTCACCAAAAGAAGAAATTAATACAGAGCAGCTTTCTGCACTTATTGAACTTCTTTCTCCGCTAAAGAATAAAGACATAACGCCCCTTGCACTTTTTGCCCTCATTTCAGCTATAAAAGAGGACTGCGACAAAACTCTCCTCCTCGCCTTAATATATATTTTGCTTTAAATGTGGATATTTTTTCAAATTTATGTTATAATACCATATATTATTTTGGAGAATTATGTATATGGATATTACTACGTTACTGTTTTTTGTTTTTGTAGCATTACTTGCAATTGTATATTATGTTGTTCCAAACAAGTGTAAATGGATAGTATTGTTATTTGGCTCAATTATATTTTTTGTTTCAAATAGTGCTTTATTAACAATTCTTATGATTTTGTCAACTATCATTGTTTTCTTTGGTGGAATATATATACAAAAGCTAAAGAATGAGTTTAACTTCAAGAAAAAAGAACTTAATCGAACTGAAAGAAAAGCACTGAAATCTCAATATATACATAAACAAAATATTATATTAACAATATGTATAACACTCGTAATATCATTACTTGTTTTCACAAAATATATTAATATGGTCGGAGGACTCTTTAATTCGTTACTCGGAGTTTTTGGCGTAAATTCTCTTATACCGACTTTTAATATATTAGTGCCTATAGGAATTTCGTACTATACACTAATGTCAATAAGTTATATCGTTGATGTTAAACGAGGTTCTATTACCGCTGAGCAAAATCCATTTAAACTATTGCTGTTTATCTCATATTTTCCACATATTGTTGAAGGACCTTTTGATAGATATAACGACTTAAGTGAGCAGTTCGGTTCACCAAAGACATTTAATTTGGAATCAATTAGTAATGCGATTCTGATAATTCTTTTCGGATTGATGAAAAAACTTGTTGTTGCCAATAGAATAGCTCCACTTGTTTCCGAGATTTTTGAAAATGTAAATAGTTATTCCGGCACTGCTATTGCTGTCGGAACTGTTTTATACACGCTGCAGTTATATATGGATTTTTCAGGATGCATAAATATAGTTAGCGGTGTGTCGTTACTGTTTGGAATTCGTATTGCAAAGAATTTTGATTTACCGTTTCTTTCTAAAACAGTAAATGAATTTTGGCAGCGTTGGCACATTAGTTTAGGGGCTTGGCTGAAAGAATATATTTTTTATCCTGTAAGTTTATCTAAACGATTTAAAAAGATAAATACATTTTGCAGTAAGAAAATATCAAGCAAATACTTATCCTCTGTTATTCCATTGGGCTATGCACTTTTTTTCGTTTGGTTTATTATGGGAATATGGCATGGTGCTAGTTTGAAATTCATATTATACGGTCTCTATTATTATTTTATCATGATGATTGGAAGGCTGACTGAACCGATTTCTGAAATTGTAAAAAGTAAATTGAATATAAGTAATTCAAATAAAATGTTCATTTTTTTTCAAATTGTAAGAACGTTTGCAATCGTCAATGTAGGTATGCTATTATTTAGG
Organism: Oscillospiraceae bacterium; assembly: GCA_015065445.1. Classification (GTDB taxonomy): domain Bacteria; phylum Bacillota; class Clostridia; order Oscillospirales; family Acutalibacteraceae; genus Eubacterium_R. Next base: position 3,073 of record SVQF01000028.1, read on the forward strand.
ACGGAAACTGTAAGAGGTTTTATCAGTTTGTTGTTGAGAATGTTTACATCCTTCAATGTTCATGATAGTATTTCGTATGCAAAATCTAAAAGCGATTTAGTTATAATCTTTACACTTTCACTCATTGTGTTTGTTGTTGAATTCATTAAAAATAAAGATTACTCAGCCATACAAAAATTGAAGTCAAACAGTTTTGTGAAAATGATTAGTATTCTGTTATTAATTGCAGTTGTTTCAGTTATGGGAATGTACGGGGTTGAGTTTGGAGAAGTTGGTGCGTTATATGGACAATTCTAAAAAAAGTTATGCCTTTAAAACTGTATCCAAAATTATTTCCTTTTTTGTGCTTTTAGTTTTATTGCTTGAATTCATATGCAATGGACTGACGGCTACTAAATTGGCAGATTATCCTTCCAGAAACGAATTTTTTCAGATGGTAAATGCGGAAGAAAACAATACAATAGATATAGTGTTTATCGGTGATTCAACTGTCATGAAATCTATTGTGCCAATGCAAATTTGGAATGAAGTTCAAGTTACATCGATACTAATGAGCTATTCAGTAATGCAACCAAGCGAAGGATACTTTGATTTAGAAAAAGTATTTAATACACAGAAACCCAAATATGTGTTTGTAGATACGTCTTTTTTAGTACAGGAAAAGGATATGCAGTATTCAAAGTTTTATCTTGATAAAGCAAAAAGCTGCGTAGACTACTTATCATATGAACTGGAAGGAATGCTAAATAAGTATTTCCCTGTTATGAAATATAAATCATCGTGGCGAAACAGAGGAATCAAAGAATGGATAAGTATTCATCCAAACAGTATTAACAGCATCTTTAAGGGATATAAATATGTAAATGATATTGTACCTTTGGATAAAAACACATTAACAAGGGATAATGCAGAAATAGACTACTTATACTGTGGCGATAAGTATTACCACAAACTTAAGAAGTTATGTGAGAAGAACGGTTCTGAATTGGTGCTTATAACGGTTCCACATATTAAATCTTGGAGTAAAGCTAAGCATAAAAAGATTATTGAGATGATTGGTTCTGATGAAGTCAAATATATAGATTTTGATTTAAGTATAAGTGAACTTATAAAAGACTTTGACTGGAATACAGACAGCGAGGACGGAGGATCTCACTTGAACTATTATGGTGCAAAAAAAACAACTTCCGCAATCGAAAAGTATTTAGTAGACGAACTAAGATTAAAACCTACACCTTTGACAAAAGAACAAAAAGACAAGTGGAATAATGACGCAAAAATCTTTTATACTTATATTGAAGAAAATGCCTAATAGTTTTTATAATAATAGGTGATAAAATGAAGGACTTGACTAAAATAAGAATTTCAAACGGTATAGAAATCGTCTGTGCCGAAACCGATAAGTTTAAAACCAACGAAATAGCGGTGACATTTCTTGCACCGCTCAGCGAAAAGTACGCATCTGCTAACGCACTGCTTTTCAGCCTGCTTTCACGCACTACAAAAAAATATCCCACAGTAAGCGAACTTAACAAAAAACTCGCTATGCTTTACGGTGCAAAGGTAGCTTTCAGCGTAAGTAAACTCGGCGAAAATCAGGCACTCACTGTTATGATTTCGTCACTTGCAGACCGCTTTGCAATTGATGACGAAAGCATCAGTGCCGACAGCTTTTCACTGCTTATGGACATGCTATTTGCCCCAAATACCGAAAACGGCTGCTTTTCAGAACACGACCTCAAACGGGAGAAAAAACTCCTTTGCGAAAAACTTGATGCAGAGTATAACGAAAAACGCATCTATTCGCTTAGAAAACTCGAGGAACTTATGTTCTCGGGCGAGCCGTATGCTGTTAATAAGTATGGCACAAAAGAACAGATTAACGCCCTCACAAGTGCAGAACTGAAGGACGCATATTATTCTCTTTTGTCCCGTGCCAAAATACAGATAACCGTAGTAGGTGACGCCGACGTAGAATATATTGCAACACAAACCAAAGAGCGTTTTGCCAACATTGATAGAAACTATCAGCCACCTGTAAAGGCTGTGTTTAAGCCTGCTGCAAACGAGGTTAAAAATCTGAGCGAGGCAATAGACGTGGAGCAGGGCAAACTCGTCCTCGGATTCAGAGTCAACAGCGAAGATGATTTTTGTGCTAAGCCGCAAATCCGTCTTTTCTGCGATGTTTTCGGCGGCGGTCCTTACAGCAAACTGTTTTGCAACGTGCGTGAAAAGATGTCGCTTTGCTACTACTGTTCCGCACGCTATGACCGTAAAAAGAGCTGCGTTATTATTCAGTGCGGCTGTGAAGAAGAGAATATGGACAAGGCAATAAGCGAGATTCTTAATCAGCTCAGTATTGTTAAAAACGGGGATATTGCTGAAGAATTTGCTGCTGCAAAGATGAGCATATCGGATTTGATTATGTCTGTGCGTGACGATTCGCTCGCTCTCTGCTCTTGGTATGTAAATCAGATTACAGACCGTGAAATAATCACACCCGAAGAGTCTGCAGCACAGAATAACGCCGTAACCTCTGAACAGATTGTTTCAAGTGCAGAGCTTCTCAGCCTTGATTCAGTGTTCAGATTAGTTCCGAAAAAGGAGGGTGAATAATGGCTGTAAAAGAAGTTAAATCTTCAGTTCTGGGCGAAAAGTATTACGAAATCGACCACAAAAGCGGACTTAAAATATATGTAATGCCAAAGGAAAACTATTCATCAGCCTATGCAATTTTCGGCACAAAGTACGGCTCTATAGACACACGATTCAAGCGTTCCGACAGCGATACTTTTACAGAAGTTCCCGAAGGAATTGCACACTTCCTTGAGCATAAACTTTTTGAAAGCGAAGAACTCGGTGCATTTGAACGCTATGCAAAAACGGGTGCAAGTGCAAACGCTTACACTTCGTTTGACCGTACCTGCTATCTTTTTCAGTGCAGCGATAATTTTAAAGAGAGCCTCGAAATCCTGATAGACTTTGTGCAAAACCCGTATTTTACTTCCGAAACCGTTCAGAAAGAACAGGGGATTATCGCACAGGAAATCAGAATGTACCTTGACTCACCCGGCTGGATGAGTATGTTTAATCTTCTGAGATGTTTTTACCACAAGCATCCGGTAAGAATTGATATTGCAGGCACGGTTGATTCAATCGCACAGATTACCGACAAACTGCTTTATGACTGCTATAACACTTTTTACAACCTAAACAATATGGCTCTTGCAGTTGTAGGTAATGTTAGTGTTGACGACGTTCTTGAAGTATGCGACAGGCTCCTTAAAAATGCAGAACCACTTTCTATCGAGCGTTCTTTTGAAACAGAACCACGTGAACTTGTCTGCAGTTATATGGAACACAACCTTCCAATCTCGGTTCCCGTTTTTTCGTTCGGATATAAAGAGGCTTGCCAAAAGCCTCTCCCGACTTACAGGGAAAATATAATTACAGATATTATGATAGAAATAATTTCGGGCAAGATGTCTCCGCTTTATGCCGACTTGGTTGAACAGGGACTTGTTGACGATTCATTCGGCGGCAGTTACTTTACGGGTAACGGCTTTGAAACCGTTATGTTCGAGGGTGAAAGTCAAAACCCTGAGGCTGTTGCAGACGCAATAAAAGCCGAAGTCGCACGCCTCAAAAAAGACGGCATAGACGAGCAGCTTTTTGAAACTGTGCGTCGTAGCCTCTACGGTCAGGAGATTATGTCTTTTAACGATACAGACACAATTGCAAACGCCCTTATCGCCTGCGATTTTTACGGCTGGTCGCTGTTTGACGGTGTGGAAATATATCAGTCTGTAACACTTCAGGACGTGCAGCAACGCCTTGATTCAATGCTTGATGAAAAGTACTGTGCACTTTCTGTTGTTAAAAATAAGTAATTCGGAGGACTTTTATATGTCTGATGTAACTCACGTTTATTTTGACGGTCTCGGTATTGATTTTAACCTGCCGTCCGTAGCCTTTTCAGTATTTGGCTATGACGTTCACTGGTACGGAATTGTTATCGCTTTCGGATTTGCACTTGCCGTGCTTTATGGCGGCAGGGGAGCGTACAAATGGAAAATGAGCCTCGACGGTATGACCGACGTGCTTATCTGGGGTACAATTTTCGGAATCATTTGTGCAAGAGCGTATTACGTGCTGTTTGAGTGGGACTACTATTCACAGCACCTGGGCGAAATTCCTGCTATATGGAACGGCGGAATTGCTATTTACGGCGGTATTATCGGTGCTCTTATCGGTGCAGTAATCGGCTGCAAAATCGGAAAAATCAATTTTCTTAATCTTCTTGACCTCGGAGCGTTAGGACTTCTTATCGGTCAGGGAATCGGCAGATGGGGCAACTTCTTCAATCAGGAGGCTTTCGGCACAAATACCGACACCGCACTGTTTCGTATGTGGTCGCCCAAAATCCGTGACACACTGCTTCAGAGCAAGGACTTACTCGCCGCAAAAGGTGTTGACGTTGACCCGAACAGTGCCGTTCACCCCACGTTCCTTTACGAAAGTGTATGGTGTATCCTTAGTTTTGTTGTACTTCACATCATTGTAACAAAGCACCGCAAATTCAAGGGTGAAGTGTTTATGCTTTACGGCGTGCTGTACGGTGCAGAGCGGATGATTGTTGAAGGTATGCGTACCGATTCACTTTATATCGGTTCCACCAACATCCGTGTGTCACAACTTCTCTCAGCTATAATTGTTGTTGCAGCACTCACTTGTTTCGTATACTTTATGATAAGATACAAAAAGGGTACTCTGCCTGCAAAAATGATTCCCAACAAGCCCAATCAGGTTGTTTATGCCGACACTGACGGCTACTCATCAATAACTGTCGGAATCGAGGATGAAGAGTACGAAAAATTAGTTGAAAAAAGGGAGAAGGAAAATGCAGATAATTGACGGTAAAGCGGTATCAAAAGCAGTTAAAGAAAATGTAAAAGCAGAATGTGAAAAGCTTAAATCACAGGGCGTAACACCCGGACTCGCAGTTATTCTTGTGGGCGACGACTCTGCTTCGCAAGTTTATGTACGCAACAAAGAAAAAGCCTGTGAGGAGTGCGGTTTTTACAGCGAAAAGTATGCTCTTCCGGCAAGCACCACACAAAACGAACTTAACGAACTTGTTGACAAACTCAATAAGGATAGCCGAATCAACGGTATTCTCTGTCAGTTGCCGCTGCCTTCCCACCTCGACGATAAAGAGGTTATCAATCGCATCGACCCAATAAAAGACGTTGACGCCTTCCACCCGGTAAATGTTGGTGCAATCATGATAGGAGATTATAATTTCCTGCCTTGCACACCTGCGGGCGTTATGGAACTCATTCATTCAACAGGCGTTGATGTAAGCGGCAAAAAGGCTGTTGTAATGGGTAGAAGCAACATAGTTGGCAAGCCGATGGCTATGCTCCTTCTTCACGAAAATGCAACGGTCGAAATAACTCATTCAAAAACACAGAACCTCAGCGATATTACACGTGAGGCAGATATCCTTATCGCTGCAATCGGAAAAGCAAAGTTTGTAAAAGCCGATATGGTCAAAGAGGGTGCAGTTGTAATCGACGTAGGTATGGATAGGGATGAAAACGGTAAACTCTGCGGCGATGTCGATTTTGAAGATGTAAAGGATAAATGTTCATACATAACGCCCGTACCGGGCGGCGTTGGTCCTATGACTATATCAATGCTTATGAAAAATACATTAACTGCAGCCAAGCTGCAAAACGGTATTAAATAAATGATTGGTAAAATAATTCTTTTAATAGTTCTTATATTCTTAAATGCTGTTTTTGCAAGTGCAGAAATAGCGGTGATTTCTATGAACGACGCACGTCTCCGCCAGCTTACAAGCGAGGGCGACAGGCGTGCCGTTAAACTTTCAAAGCTGACTGACCAGCCTTCACGCTTTCTTGCTACAATACAGGTTGCAATCACGCTTGCGGGTCTTCTTTCAAGTGCTTTTGCTGCAGACAGTTTTGCAACGCCGATAGTTGACGCACTTATTAAATCGGGCGTTACCGTGAACAAAAAAATCCTCAGCACTGCCGTGCTTGTTGTGATAACGCTTGTGCTTGCGTATTTTAATCTCGTTTTCGGCGAACTTGTGCCAAAGCGTGTAGCGATGAAACGTGCCGAAAAAATGGCTCTCGGTATGAGTGGTATGCTTTATACGGTGTCGGTTGTGTTCAGACCTGTAGTGTTCATTCTGACTGCGTCCACCAATCTTGTTTTGCGTATGCTCGGCATTAACCCCGACGAAAACGACGAACAGATAACAGAGGAAGAAATCCGTATGCTTTTGTCACAGGGCAGCGAACAGGGGACAATCAAAGATTACGAAAACGAAATTATACAGAATGTCTTTGATTTTAACGATACTACTATCGAGCAAATCTGTACACACAGACGGGATGTTGATTTCCTTGATATTGCCGACAGTATTGAGGACTGGAACAAAACAATCAACGAAACACGCCACAGTTTTTATCCCCTCGTGCGTGACAATAACGAGAATATTATCGGTATTCTTGACACTAAGGACTACTTCAGACTCAAGAACAAAACAAAGCGTTCGGTTATAGCCACTGCAGTTGACGAGCCTGTTTTTGTGCCTGAGGGTATGAGTGCTTACCGACTGTTTAAACAGATGAAAAGCAGCCGCAAATACTTTGCAGTAATTGTTGACGAATACGGCGGTTTTGAAGGTGTAATCACTCTTCACGACCTTATGGAAGCCCTTGTAGGCGATATATACGATATCGAAGAGGGTACGGTCACAAACGATATTCAGCCCGTTACAGACGACAGCTGGCGTATTAAGGGCAGTGCCGATATCAGCGAGGTTTCACACACTCTTGGTTTGGATTTGATGAACGAGGACTTGTACGACACTTTTAACGGATACGTCTGCGACGTTTTGCAACGTGTTCCTAACGACGGTGAAATCCTCACCTGCGAAACCGATGATTTAACAATTTCGGTCCGTTCAGTTAAAAATCATATGATACAGTATGCGATTGTTACAAAAAAACAATAATTATTTGTAACCAAAACTTAAAAATTTTGTTATATATATCAAAGGGGGAATAAAATGCTGGTATTATATCTGTCTCTCATTGATAATGAAAATGACAAAAGTAAGTTTGAAATAATTTATTACGAATACAGAGAAAGGATGTTCAGTGTAGCCTTTGACGTTGTTAAAAACAACGAGGACGCAGAGGACGCCGTGCAAAACGCCTTTGTTGGCATAGCGAATAATATGAGTTCAATAGGCGACCCGCTTTCTCAAAAAACACTGTCCTATGTATTAAAAGCGTCAAAAAACGCTGCAATCAATATTTATAACAAAAACAATAAAATCAAAACAGTTGAATTCAACGATGATATAAATCTTTCAGACGACGATTTTTTTGACGAAATAATTGCTAAAAAAGAACGTGGCGAAATCGTTGACGCTATTTATAATTTGAACGACACCTACAAACTCCCTCTTTATTATTACTTTGTTTGCGATATGAAAATTAAAGATATTGCAAATCTTCTGGGTATAAGCGTATCGGCAGTAAAAGTACGGATTCACAGAGGCAAAAAGAAACTTCTTAAGTTTACGGGTGGTGACGGCGATGAAAAATAAGGATTTGTTCATTCAGTCTTTTATTGAAGCAGATCTGCGTGAAACGGAAAAGTATCATAATAAAACTGATTTTACTCACGAGTTTTCCGATGACTTTGAAAAGGAAATGGAAAAACTGATTACAAAGCACAACCGCATAAAGCTTAAAACAAGAAAAAGAATTTCAAGAGCCGTGCTTGCCGCAACAATTGCAATTGTAGTGTTGTTTACAGGTATAATGAGCGTATCTGCAACAAGGGAAAAAGTTATTGAATTTGTCGAAAACATTCTGCACGCACACATTACAGTTCAGGGTCATTCTGCGTGGGGTGAGCATGACGGCAACTGGTACTATGAAACATGGACGGGGGATACGGTTTCTCCCGATATAAAGGTATGGCTGAACGACGGCTATTGGAATAACGGTAAATGGATAAGCACAAGAAAAGACCTTGTTGAAGGAGTGGACTACGAACTGACTCTCGGCAACAACCGTGATATGGGTTACTGCAGGGTTATAATAAACGGCATCGGTGATTACAGCGATATCGACATTGTTGAAAATGCGGATAAAACATCTAATGAAGGTCTTACCGAGGAAGAGTACAGTCTTATTGAACAAACCGACAATGCCAAAGGGCCGATATTTGTTATAAGACCGCTCGGCACAACACTTGACACACTCACACCTAAAAAGAACGCTGTTGATGTAGCTTGGAAGTGTCAGTCAAAGAAAATGTCTGTAAAGCATATAACAGGTTATCAGATACAGCTTTCAACAAGCAAAAGCTTTGATGAATACAACACAGCAACCGTGACTGTCAAAGGCTATAAAAACACAGCTAAAACAGTCGAAAACCTCAAAGATAACCAAACATACTACGTGAGAGTAAGAACATATTTTGAGTGTGTTGACGGCTTTAAGGCGAATTCAATCTGGAGTGAACCGATGACTGTTAACACTAAGAAATAATAAAAATTAAGTGTGGAGATGGTATTTATGAAAAAATGTTTATCATTATTTTTAGCCCTTGTTATGTTAATCTGCTCATCAACTGTATTTTGCGTTAACGCTTATGCCAAAACTGCTGAGGAGTATACAATCATTTCAAAGGCTTCGGATTTTGAAAAAATCAAGCAGAATCCAAACGGTGTATTCTACATCACAAAGGACATCGACTTCTCGTCTTATACGCTTTACAAGTCCGAAGAGGATGTGATGGGATTATTTAGAGGCACTATTGAGGGTAACGGTCATACTATTAAGAATTACAAGGGTGTATCTATATTTGGTTATAATAACTTCGGTACTATTCGCAATATCGTTTTTGAAGATTGTGATATCGTAGATTTTGATTATACCGGCGTTGTTGTATGCTTCAACCTCGGAGTTATTGATAACATCGTTATGAACAACTGCAATTCAACTCTTGCATATAATAACGGGCAGGATAACTGGAACGGAGACGCTTCATGGCGTGAGTTTACTTTTGACAGCGGTATCATCCGTTACTGCGTATCAAATAACTGTACAGAGCCTATGTTATGGTGTAATATGGGCACGATGATAGGCTGCATTAATAACTCCGATATCAGACACGAAAAATATGATTACTACCCGGTCGGAGGTCTTTCAAGTACCGGCGGCGGAACATTTATTGACTGTGTAAATAACGGTGACATTCATACAGGCAAACCCACTGCAGGCGGAATATTCGGAGGTTTTGGTTCGGCTCATTTAATAAGATGTACTAATAACGGTTCTGTCACTTCTGAAAGCGAAATTGCCTGCGGTATGGGCAGCGGTTACGATGTTGTTGCTAAAGACTGCGTTAATAACGGCGAAATCACAGGCAGCACTGCCTATGGTATTGCGGCTAACGGACAAATCGAAACGAGCGTTAACACGGGTAAAATTACCGCAACAGGCGAAGGCAAAACGGCGTTTGCAATAAAAGACAGTGATGACAGTATTGCAGAAGAACACGTCGTTTATGAATATGAGAGAGACCCTGCATACGTTACGGATTCGTATTATCTTGAAGGAACTGGTGAAGGCTGCAGCGGAGCAACTCCACTCACTGCAGTCGAACTTACAAACAGTTCAAATTTCAATAACTTTGATTTCAAAAAGGTGTGGCAGATTAAAGATAATACCCCATATCTTCAGGCTAATAACGCAAAGACAATAGGTATTGCAGTCAAAAAGCTTCCTAAAAAGACAACGGGATATCAATACGGCACTTACCACGAGTACTTTTATGAAGGCGATTACTTAGATACTACGGGAATGGAACTCGTTGCCTTTGACAGCCACGGCAATCAGTTTGAACCTGAGTATTACCACATCAATAATTACGATATATGGGATCCGGGTACTTACAGAATCGAAGTTTATTACGATAATTTTTCGGCGTATTTCAATGTAAAAACGATTGTAAAACCGGGCAAGGTTACAGGTCTGAAAGCGTCAAAAATCGCAAAAACGTCAGTTACTCTAACCTGGAAAAAGTCAAAAAGTGCTATGGGTTATGAGGTGCAGCGTTACTACGCAGGCAGATGGGAATGCTGGAAACACGAAAAGAACGCCAGTAAGAACAAAGCTGTGATTAAAAACCTTAAAAAAGGTAAGTCATATAAATTCCGTGTTGTAGCTTACCGCACTGTAAAAGGCAAAAAATATTACGGCGAAACAAGTAAAACATTAACGGTAAAAACAAAGAAATAAAAGCAGGGCGGATATTAGGCGAGGTGCGGTAACGAAGGTTAGTCCAAAAATCGCACCTCGCCTTTATCCGCCCGATATTTTTTAGTGTTCTTGATTTTATAATACTTTGCGGTTATAATAATACAGAGGTGATTTTGTGGCTCTTGAAGAACAACTCGTTGACCTGCTTATTGAAAAGGGTTATCACATTTCTTTTGCCGAATCCTGCACGGGCGGACTCTGCTGCGGTACGCTTGTTAACGTAACAAATGCGTCAAAGGTGCTCGACGTTTCTTTTACCACTTATGCTAACGAGGCTAAAATCAAGTTCCTCGGTGTAAAGGCAGATACAATACTGAAGTACGGCGTGGTGTCTGAGAAAGTAGCATACGAAATGGCGCTCGGGGTCGCAAATACTGCCAAAAGCGAAGTGGGGGTTGGTGTAACGGGTGTTGCAGGTCCCGGCGGCGGTACAGCCAAAAAGCCTGTCGGTATGGTATGCTTTGGGTTTAATATAAACGGTACCGTCAAAACGTTTACAAAACAGTTTGGCGAAATCGGCAGAAATCAGGTGCGTAAGTCCTCAGTCGAATTTGTTTTTCAAAAATTGATAGAACTGCTAAATAATACTTGATTTTTTTATTAGAATCAAATATAATATAAAAGGTTTTTTATTAGAATCAAAAATAATATAAAAGGTTTTTTATGATTAATGTTTTTAACAGAAAAATTCTTGTCAGCGACACTGATTCCAAAGCAGTCGCCAATGTGTGGTCCACACTCCGTGCAGGCGGCATAAAGTATGAACTTCATACAAAGACGCATTCCTCGTCTTTCAGGCGAATGTTAACTCAGCAGAGGAATATCGGTTATAATATGGGTGGCACACCTGCCTCATGGCAAAATTACGAAAGTGCTTACCTCTACATAGTGTACGTAAATAAAAAAGATTACGCAAAAGCAAAAGAGCTTTGCAACTTGTAAAACTTATAATTGCTGGTGTGGCTCAGTTGGTAGAGCAGCGCATTCGTAAACGGAAGGTCATAGCAGCAAAAATGCAAAAATTTAATCATTCGCTACTGTGGCTCAGTTGGTAGAGCAGCGCATTCGTAATGCGCAGGCCGTCGGTTCGAGTCCGACCAGTAGCTCCAGGGCTTCCTTTCAGGAAGCCTTTATTTATGCGGTTTTCGGGCATTTTTCAGTTTTGAAACTCAGAAAAATTGAAATCGAAAAAATAGAAATTTACAACCGAAAATCCCGATAGAAAATATAAATCTCATCCTGAATTTCTCAGGATGAGATTTTTCTGAAAACTGCCAATGACCATCTAATGACCATTTATGATATTATGGGTTAAAGCACTTGCCCGACAAACATGAATTTGAAAACCACGATTTCATAAGTGGTTACTGCCCCTCATAGGGCTTTAATAAAATCCTCCAAAACGCTTGAAAACAAAGGATTTATCGCAATGTGTCCGCCTTATCCCTTTATACGATTTCACTTGCGTTTATGCTTCCCTCGCCACCTCATAAGGGCAAAAATAAGGGAAGAAAAATCTGATAACAAGCTATAAAAACAAGTGGCAATCGGGAAACTGTGACATATGTGCGAATATATTATACTGGAGGATTTCAAGATGGACAAGTACATTTATGATGAAAACAACGGTCTTTGGTATGAACTGCAAGGCGAATACTATTTGCCGTGCCTTAGCTTGCCACCCGAAGAAGAAAAGCCTATCGGGATATGGGGACAGCGGCACAAACGCTACCTGAAAGAACATAGAAAAGCAACCTACACAACACTTCTGACCAGCGGTAAGCTCAACACTTATCTTTCCGACATCGACAGGCAGGCGCAGGAACGCTTTGAAAGGCTTATAGAGGGCATGAAACAGGCGCAGGGCATAACGGAACGGCTAAAGGAAGAAAATGCCCTAGAATGGACAGGACGGCTCAATAACATAAGGGCTTGTGCGATGGAGATTGTAGGAAAAGAAATTATCTATGTATAAGCAGCAGGTTAACGGTAGAGTGAAAATTTTGCCACTTTTCCTGTTTTAGTGCAAAGTTTTAGTATTTCGTCAGCTTGACAAATAAATGATTAAGGAATATAATTAAGTTTGATTTCATACAAGGAGTTAGTAAATATGCGGCAAGGTATTCTTAAATAAACTGTCAATTTGATAGTGGGAACAAAAAGTAGCAGTCCCGTTTCACTTTTAATATGGGGCTTAGTTTTTTGTACCCAGTTTAAGAATACTTTTATCATGTAATTTTATATGCCCGAAAACATATAAGTGTTTTGGGGCTATTGGAGTTATTTACCCAGTGATAGGAGTATTTATCACTGGGTATTTTTATGCCCTTTTTTGGGCGTTGATTTGGAGGAAAATTACATGAAAATAATTAACTTAGGAATTTTAGGCCACGTTGATGCAGGAAAGACAACTTTAACAGAAAGTTTATTATATACCAGTGGTGCGATTGCGGAATTAGGGAGCGTGGATAAAGGAACAACAAGAACAGATACAATGAATTTGGAGCGTCAAAGAGGAATTACCATACAGACGGCAGTGACATCTTTTCAGTGGGAGGATGTAAAAGTCAACATTATAAAGTTATATAAATATCCAGATAATTAATTGTTAACTTTATTGTCTAACCATTTCTTAAGATTCTCTTTAGGTATGACAATGCGCCTTCCCATATTTACAGCAGGGAAGGTCTTGTCTTTTTTTATGAGTTTGTATAAACTGACGGTTGAAATTGAAAGCGCTTCCGCCGCTTGCTCCACCGATAAAGTTACCGGCATTTCTTCAAAGCTTGTAAACATAATAATCACTCCTTTTTTCAAAAACCCTTTTTAATTGTTCTGTGTAAAGAATTTGACCTACATACCGCCGAAAACCATACCTTCGTCCTCATCCTCTTCTTCATAATAACCCTCTTCGTCGGGCTGATTATGATAGTAGTTTTCGCTGAAGGCAGTTCTGACTTCTTCAACTTTTTCTTTCTGTTCATTCTTCGCCTTAGCTGCTTCGTGAGCGGCTGAAATAACGGCGGCGCTGATATCAACAGCAGCTTCAAGATTGTCCGCCGCGCGCTGTGATTCGCTCTCGTCCTTTTCTCTCTTGGTGCTTTCTTCTACTCCGTCTTTCTGTCCGTGTGCTTGTTTTTTACGGAGCAGTTTTTTTCTTTCCTTTTCGTCAAGGTAAGAGTGTAGTGTATCGAGCCTGCGCTGATTTGCCGTGTTGATAAAGCAGGCGACCATAAATGAAATCTCGCCTGCAAGTGACATATTGTTTTGTACAGCTACTTCGGGAGGGTTCGTTCCGTTGAATAAATCAAACTGTAAGCAGTAACTGATGATTTTGTTTTTCAGCACCTGAAACTCTTTGTTTTCTTCAAGCGGTATATCAGGCTCGTTGCTGCTGTCGTAATATACGGACAGCTTTTCTCTGTTCAGTCTGTTCCATTCAGAATATAACTCGCTTATCTCAGGCTCATATTTTGCAAGCGCTTTCAGAATAAAATCAACCTTTTCCTTCAGCTCTTTGGGAAGATAAGCGTATTGCTTCCTGCCTGAGTACCAGCTTAAACACATGGCTAAATCTAAGCACGGAGCCGTAATCATCATTTTATCTTTGCCGGCAGATAACTTTTGTAACAGAGCGTCGTACTTGTCTTTCAGTTCTTCACGGATATCGGTTTGCAGTTTGAATAAGAACTTCGTTCTCGGGGTCTGCAAAGGCAGTCGCCTCGTCAAGCACAACAATCGGTGCGTCCTTCAGAATCGCTCTTGCAAGTGCGATTCTTTGTTGCTCGCCGCCTGAAAGATAGGTGCCTTTTGCGCCGATTACCGTGTCTATACCTTCGGGCAGCTTTTCAATAATATCATTGCACTGCGCCGCTTCAAGTGCTTGTTTCACTTCTTCAACCGTAGCATCAGGTTTTGCTGCACGAACATTTTCGAATATTCATTCCGTCAATGATCTCTGAAAACTTAACCGAGGTTTTATCCGTTCCAGTCGATTCATTAGTGATAGCAAAGGTGCCGCCGTTTCTTAAAACTCTGAAAATTTCAGCGAACGCCTTTTCGATATCCTTCCAGAAGTAAACCGTTTCAAACGCAGTTACCACATTAAAGCTGTCGTTATCAAAGGGGAGGGAACGAACATCGCATTGATGAATTTCGCAGCGGTTGTTTTTGATTGCCTCGGCGTTGACCTCTTTTGATTTGGCAACGCTGATTTCGGAATAATCAATTCCGTAAGCGGTATCGCATTTTGCAAGAAGTCGCTTTACATTCGCTCCGCCGCCGCAGCCGCAATCAAGGGCGGAATCGTTTTTGCTGATATTAACGAAGCTTAAGCCCCATTCCGCAAGCGCAGCGTGACCGCCGCCGTTCATACCGTTCACCATAACTTTGCCGAGAAAACCCTCCGGCTTTCTTGTGTTATTGAAAAACTTACTCATTAAATCCATATATCTGCCTCCTAAAAAACAACGACGGAATAATCCGCCGTCAGTTATCGTTTAAAGAAACCCTTCTTGACGAACGGCTCTGTTTTTATACCTTTGAATTCGTATCCCGTTTCGGCGATAGCAGCCTTCAGCTTTTCTTCATCAGGCTCGCTGTCAAGCAGGAAAGTGGTTTCGTTTTTCCTGCGTGAAGATTCAACCTTTTTTGCTTTTGGATATACCTTTCTGATGGTATCGTTGATATGCGCCTCGCACATACCGCACATCATACCGTCAATTTTCAATGCTACCTTGTTCATAAAGTCCTCCGATCAGGGCAGCGCGGCTAACTAAAATATTAAAGGAAAAGGTATAGAAATAAGGAAAGGAAGTATGAGTTAGATACGTCTAACTCATATGGCAAATATAAAGTTAGCGTTCGCTAACTATCATGGTAAATATATTAGTTAGCCGCCGCTAACCACTGATAATATATCATATTATATATGTGATGTCAAGCCCTGAATTTGTTTTATGAAAAAAGTGTACATTTCTAATGATTTATGCTATATTGATACTATACATATTATAGGAGGAATAATTATGAGCATTTCAAACGAAGATATGAAGATTTTGCTGAAATCACAGCAGGGCGAGCTTGACGCGGTACTTATGTATAACGCCCTCGCGGATGTTGTAAAGGATGAAAAGGACGCAGAAGCCTTCCGTCAGCTTGCGGCGGAGGAAGGACATCATGCGGCAGTTTTCAAGGGGTTGACAGAGCAGACATTAAAGCCGAAGAAAACTCTTGCAACAATCGTTCCGCTGCTTTATAAAATACTCGGCAAAAAGAAGCTTTATCCGATTATTGCAAAAGGGGAATACGGCACGGTGAATACCTATGCACCAGTTGCCGAAAAATTCCCCGAAATAGAAAACATTAAAAACGACGAACACCGCCACGGCGACATTGTCAACGGATTGCTTGACGGCAGTAAATAGATTATTATCGTAAGCCCGCCCGACGGAAGGGCTTTTAATAGTTCTGTGTAAAGGATTTGAGCAAGGGGTGTAAAAAAACACTTATTCTTAAGTTAATTCTAACGTCAGAATAGTTGTATCGTTATGACCATTAAACGACCATTTATGAACGGAAAGCCGTAGCGAAAGAGAGCGCTAAATGAATAATTCAGCAATATATAGGATAAAAGAAATGGCTAAAAACCGCTATATATAACTATTTTAATCTTTCCAGCGCAGTTTCGTAATGCGCAGGTCGCCGGTTCGAGTCCGGCCACCAGCTCCAAAGAAAAACAGACACCCTCGAGGTGTCTGTTTTGCTTTTAATATGATTTCAGATGAGAACCGGCGATATCATTCGGGGCCCCCACAAAGCCTTTGGCTTTGTGGGGAGAGGAGAAACATATGGAGTGTTCTCTCGCAAAAGCCACTGCATTTTGCGTCGAACACAGAATGTGTTTGGACGAGAGTCCGGCCACCAGCTCCAGGGCTTCCTTTCAGGAAGCCTTTATTGTTGAAAACAACAAGGTTCCGGGTACCCGCTCAAAATCTGTGATTTTGTCATCGGGTCGGGTTCTTAATTATGCGGTTTTCGTGAACTTACCCGGTTTAAAATCAAGAAAAAATGAGCTCGAAAAAGTAGACATTTTCCCTTAAATTAAGCAGAGAAATAATTAATCTCATCCCGAAAATTCAAAATGAGATTTTTTAACAGGTTTCTCAAGACCATCTAATGACCACTTATGAAATTAAGGTGTATAAAATATGAGTGTTTTCTTTGTCCGTTATATATGTCAAAAAAGTGACTGTGTTTTATTATCAGTTGCATTGGAGACATACTTGTGATATTATTTAATTATACCTTACGGAGGTATCCTGGCTGCGGAGGGCATCGTCAGTGACTTAACTTATCTGTTTATGGCTTTCAAAACCATCGGCATTGCGGGCACCGCATTTTTTACAAACAGAAAGAAAAAAGAAGACGAAAAAACCACCGCATAAACGGCTTTAAAAAACCGAATAGGGGAGTAGGACGCAACATCTCCCCGATTTCGGGTGCAAATAATTTAAATATCTAAAGGAGAATCTAACTATGGCACTCTTCGGAAAGAAAAACAATGAAATGAACGTTGCTTCCGAGCTGAATATCTCGGTAAAAAACGAAGGAACAGAATACACGTTTGTGCTGGAAGGCAGACTGGATACGATAACCTCTCCTTCGTTTGAAAAGAAGATAAACGAGATTGTGGAAGATGCAGAAAAGCTGATTTTTGACCTCAGCAATCTTCAGTATATCTCCAGTGCGGGACTTCGTGTTTTGCTCGGTGCAACGCAGCAAATGGAAGAAAAGGGCAAACTGATTGTCCGCAATCCCTCTCAGCCTGTGCGTGAGGTATTCGACCTTACCGGTTTCAGCCGTCTGTTCATAATTGAATAAGATATATCACCGTGCATAGATACGTATTGTTATCCTGCTGTCTCGGGTATAACAGTCACTTACAAAGTGACGGGGATGAAGGAGAAAAAGGAAAAGTATGACAAATCAAGAGATTATAAATGGACTGTATCTTGAATTACTGTTTGTAGCGGTAATTCTTATCGGCATCCTTTTTATTAACAATATCGTTCTGTATAAGCAAAAGCTCAAAGACCGTATTTCAATAATGCTGCTCACCTCTGTGGTGCTTGGATGCTTTGAGATTCTCTGGGCGTTCTGCGAAGGCCATCCCAACTTAAGGGCACTTACATATATCGGTGCCTGCGGTTATATGATACTATTTGTCATATTTACGGTGTTATTGAACCGCTATATATTTTTCAGGTTTAACAGACTGCCGAAAAGCAAGTGGGCAAATATTCTGTTTTATATCGTTCCGCCCGTGATTTTTTCCGTTTTGTGTGTCACCACTCCGTGGACGCATTGGTTTGTAAGCGTTGATGAAGCGGGCGTGCTTACTGAGGAAACGTCTTTCGATACTCTGTTTACGCCTCTGGTGATAATATACGTTCTGGTAGCGGTCCTCGCCGCCCTCAGCTATGCTGTCAAAGGCAGCCGCACAGACCATGCGACCAAGCGTATCGCCTATAATATGATTGTTTTCGGCGTTTTGACTCCCGCATTCTACATAATGGAGATTGTACTTTTAGACGTTAACAGTAAATATCTTGCCCTCAATCTGGCTGTTTCCGTTGCGATGGTGTATCTGACGACGAACGTCAGCACGCATACGCTGCTGGAAACCCGTGCTAAGGTTGAGGCAACCGAGGCGGATTTGCGTATCGGTACGCAGATACAGACGAGTATGCTTCCGTTAACCTTTCCCGCATTTCCGGACCGTCCGGAGTTTGATATCCACGCTTCAATGGATCCGGCGAAAGAGGTCGGCGGTGATTTCTATGACTTCTTTATGATTGACGATGACCATCTTGCTCTGGTAATAGCGGACGTATCCGGAAAGGGCATTCCGGCAGCACTGTTTATGATGTCATCAAAGATTTTTATCAATGACCACACCTTAATCGGCGGAACGCCCGCCGAGATACTCGAAAGAGTGAACAAGCTGGTTTGTGCCAATAACGATGCCAATATGTTCGTAACCGTGTGGCTCGGTATTCTTGAAATCAGCACAGGAAAACTCACCACCTCCAGTGCGGGGCACGAATACCCGATGTTAAATTTAAACGGTAAATACAAGCTGTTTAAAGATAAGCACGGTATGGCAATTGGTGTTATGTCGCTTGCCAAGTATACTAATACCGAAATTCAACTCAAAAAGGGTGACAGCATTTTCGTTTACACTGACGGCGTAGCCGAGGCTACCGACGAGAACAATCAGCTTTTCGGCACGGACCGCACGCTGGAAGCTCTCAATTCCATTCCTGAAGATTCTTCGCAGAAGGACGTCCTTTTGGGCGTACGTGCAGCCGTTGATGCTTTTGTGAAGGATGCACCGCAGTTTGACGACCTGACGATGCTCGGACTCCGCTACAACGGTCCCCAAGAGACTGACTCTACGGAGGCTCAGTTATGAAGGAACTGAACGTTAATGCCAACAAAAGCAATCTGCTTAAAGTTCAAGCCTTTATAAACGAGCAGCTTGACGCGGTACAGTGTCCGATGTTGACGCAGATTGCAATCGACGTAGCCGTTGAAGAGCTGTTTATCAATATTGCAAGCTATGCCTACGGCGGAAAAGAGGGAACTGCAACAGTGCAGGTTACCATACATAAGCAGCCGCTTTCCGCTGAGATAACCTTTATTGACAGCGGAGTGCAGTATAACCCTCTCGCACAGGCTGACCCTGATATTACTCTTGCGGCAAAGGAACGCAAAAAGGGCGGGCTTGGCATCTATATGGTCAAGAACAGTATGGACGATATGAAATATACGTACAAGGACGGTCAGAATGTTCTGACTGTGATAAAGAACTTATAACATTAATGACAACAGGTTAAATTCCCGTCTCACTTTTATGAGATAAAACAAATGTTAAGAAAAGGAAAGAATTATGAATGTATATGATTTTGACGGAACAATTTTCCCTTCTGACTGTTCTATCGGCTTCTGTATCTGGTGTATGAATCGCCATCCCAAGCTTTGGTTCACGTTCGCTCCTAAGGTAATCAAAAATATTCTCCTTAATAAACTTGGGAAAATCCCTGAGTATCTTTTGCAGCGTGAATTCTTTGGCTATCTTATGCTGATTGACGATTTTGATGAACAGATAGAGCGGTATTGGGATAAAAACGAAAAGAAGATTGCCTCGTGGTATCTGGCACAGAAGAGGGATGACGACCTGATTATCAGTGCGTCACCGGATTGCGTCATCGGACCCATAGCTAAGCGGCTTGGTGTCAATTTTATCGCCACGGAATATAACCGCAAATATGGAGTGTTCCTGAATAATCTGATGTATGCACAGGAGAAGGCACAGTACATCATTGACCACGGTTTTCCGATGATAGATAATTTCTATTCTGACTCTCTTTCCGACACGCCGATTGCTCTGTGTGCTGAAAAGGCTCATTTGGTAACCAAAAAAGCGAGCACCGTAATCGACTGGCCCGAGCTTGATGAGAAAACCCTGAGC
>SVQF01000029.1 GCA_015065445.1 Oscillospiraceae bacterium
GGAGCTGGTGAACGGACTCGAACCCCTGACCTGCTGATTACAAATCAGCTGCTCTACCAACTGAGCTACACCAGCGTATCCATAACGCCTTAATAATATAGCATAACAAAAGGGATTAGTCAATACTTTTTTACAAAAATCACAATGAATTTTTTGCATATTCTGAGTTTTTGCATATGATAATCCTGAGGTGATAACTATGTGCGGAATAGCAGGAATACTTAGCGACGACATAGATTTAAGAGGAGAAAAAGAAACTATTTTCAGAATCAGCCGTTCACTCAGGATGCGTGGCCCCGATGCGAAAGGCGAGTACATTCTTCCGAACGCTGCACTGATACACAGGCGGCTTGCGGTAATTGATGTTGAAAACGGAGCACAGCCGATGCGTTTTGGGAAATATACCATCGTTTACAACGGCGAACTTTACAATACCGACGAAGTGCGGCGTGAACTTAAAAATCTCGGTTACGAATTTGAAACCGACTGTGACACCGAGGTTGTACTCAAGGCGTTTCATATGTGGCGTGAACGCAGTGCACAGAAGTTCAACGGAATCTTTGCTTACGGCATTTATGACGAGGAGGAGCGGGAGCTGTTTTTGTGCCGTGACCGAATAGGCGTAAAACCGCTTTACTATGCCGAGGTCGGACGTACTTTTGCGTTTTCTTCAAGAATGGAAAGTCTGCTTTATGTCAAAGGTGTTGAACCTGTCTGCTCACGTGAGGGGCTTTGCGAAATATTTATGCTTGGTCCTGCAAAGACGATAGGCAAAACGGTGTTCAAGCAGATAAAAGAACTTCCGCCCGCCTCATATATGTATTACAAAGGCGGCAAGACAGATTTGCACAGTTACTGGAAACTGGAGGCAAAACCGTTTGAGGACAGCGGCTCTGCTGCTGAGGAACACACGCATTACCTCGTGACCGACGCTATCAGGCGGCAGCTCGTAAGCGACGTTCCGCTATGCACGTTTCTAAGCGGAGGGCTTGACTCGTCTATTATTTCCAAAGTTGCGTCCGATTATTACAAAGACAGCGGAAGGGTGCTCAGCACCTATTCGGTTGACTATGTTGACAACGATAAATATTTTGAATCAAGCCGATTTCAGCCGAACAAGGATTCGGACTATATTAATCTGATTTCGGATTATATCGGCAGCGAGCATCACAACGTCGTGTTGAATAATGAGTCTGTAGCAGAGGCACTGATTGACGCTGCCATTGCTCGTTCCTGCCCGGGATTTACAGACGTTGACTCGAGTTTGCTACTGTTTTGCAAAGAGGTAAAGAAGGACTATACGGTATGTCTGTCGGGTGAATGTGCAGACGAGATTTTTGGCGGTTACCCGTGGTATCACCGAAGCGAAATACTGTTTGAAGAGGCGTTTCCGTGGTCACGTGGCACGCTTGCACGTCGCAGCATAATGCGTGACGGATTTTTACCCGAGGGTGAAGAATACGTCAAGGCAGCATATCGCAACACTCTGAAAAATGTCAGTACGCTCGGCAGCGACACCGCACTTGAAAAGCGTATGCGAGAAATGTTTGTGCTCAATATGAACTGGTTTATGCAGACCTTACTTGTACGCAAAGACGTAATGAGTATGGAGTCCTCGCTCGAGGTACGTGTGCCGTTTTGCGACTGGCGGATTGTTGAATACGCATACAATATGCCGTGGAGCATAAAGGCGTATGACGGCAGGGAAAAGGGGATTTTACGCAAGGCGTTTGAAAACGAACTGCCCGAGGTTATAACCTGGAGAAAAAAGAGTCCGTATCCAAAAACTTTTAACCCCGTTTATCTCAGCGAGGTTTGTAAAATGCTTGACGGTGTGTTTGACGACAAGTCGTCGCCGATTTTTGAGATGCTCGATAAAGATAAAATCCGCAGGCTTATGAAAGAGCCTGAGTCGATGACGGAGCCATGGTACGGTCAGCTGATGCGTACGCCGCAGGTACTGGCGTATGTGCTGCAAATTTATGTGTGGTCACGCAAGTATAATGTTGAGTTTGAATATTAAGTGTGATATAATAACTGTATTCCGGTTTTAAGAGGACAGTTAAATGACAAACGAAGAATATATCAAAGCAATAGATATGCGTAAATCACGCAGAGCGTATAAATCAAAACCGCTCGACGCCGACGTTATGGCAGTTGTTAAAGAGATGGTAGACGCCGTTAATAAAACCGCAGGGTTGCACTTGATTTTTATTGAGGACGCCACGCCGTTTTTCAAAATATTTACGGGCAAGTTTTCTATGATTGTGGTGAGCGGACCCGACTCGCAGAAAGCACGTGAGGACAGCGGATACTACGGCGAAAGCATTGTGCTGCAGTGTGTTTATCACGGCCTCGGCACCTGCTGGGTTTCGGGAACTTATAACGAAAACAAGGTATATGAAGCAATAAATCTGCCTAAGGAAGAACGCATTTACGCAGTTATTACAATCGGCTATCCCAGGAGCAGTTACAGCGTTATTGAAAAAACGATGTACAAGGCAACCCACAAGAAGAACAAGCCGTATCCCGATATGTTTGACGTGCTTGACGACAAGCTGCCCGAGGCGTATATTTACGGGCTTAAACTTGTTGAAAAGGCACCGTCGGCGGTTAACCGCAGACCTGTAAAGTTCAGGTACGAAAACGGCGTTTTGTCCGCAAGCGTGGAAGAACCGTATTCCGACAGAAGCGTTGACTTCGGTATTGCAAAGCTGCACTTTGTTCTCGGCTGCAGGGCAAAGGGTGTAAACGGCAGATGGACCTATGAAAACAGGTTTGAGGTGCTTGAACACCAGCGTATAAAATTTGAACAAAGCGGTGTAAATGAATAATTTATAAAATGTAACAGAGCATAAACACTTATGCTCTGTTTTTTCGTATGAATTACCAATTGTATGTGAACACAAAATGTTCTATAATTATTTTCATAAAAGGAAAAGAGGACACAAGATATGGGGATTAATAACAAATGGATGCGTGCGGCTGTGCCTGCATTGCTCATCCACTGTTCAATCGGTACTGTATACTGTTGGTCAACCTTTAAAGAGGCGATTGCCACGCAGATTAAGATGAGCACCTTTTCGGTCGGCTGGGCGTTTTCGCTCGCAATATTCTTTCTTGGAATGTCGGCGGCGTTCGCAGGCAGAATGGTCGAAAGAGATGTGCATAAATCTTCGCTTATATCCTGTCTTTGCTTTACTGCGGGTATGCTCGGCACGGGACTTTGCATACAGTATTTAAGCGGCGTTGCGGCACTTATAGGAATATATATCTGTTACGGCTGTGTTATGGGAGTAGGTCTTGGCGTAGGATACCTCACTCCCGTAAAAACGCTTATGCTGTGGTTCTCAGACCAGAAGGGGCTTGCAACGGGTATTTCGATAATGGGCTTTGGTCTGGCAAAGGCGATTGCAACACCGATTATGGAAAAAATACAGAGCAGTCTCGGAATTTCTGCTATGTTTTACATTCTCGGTGCGGTGTACTTTGTTATGATGCTCGCAGGTCATTTTCTGATTAAAAAGCCTGAGGGCTGGGTTGAACCCGCTGATGAAAAGGGCGATTTCAGACCGCTTGCAATGTTTAAAAACAAAACGTTTACGGGCATATGGCTGATGTTCTTCATCAACATTCACTGCGGACTTGCACTTATAACATACGAAAAGCAGATTATCGGCGTAACCTTCACGGGTATGGCTGTTGCGGCTGCGATGATAAGTATTATTCCGTCGGTTACAGCGGCATTCAACGCACTCGGCAGAATAGGTTATTCGACTGTTTCGGACAAAATGAAAGACAGAAACACAGTCTACAAAATAATCTTTGCCACTTCAATAGGCGTTACCCTGCCTGCACTTCTGACTTTCGCAATCAAAAACGGAAGTAAAAGTATTGTTTACGGAATTATCGTAATCGTGCTGCTTTGCGTGGTAAACCTCGGTTACGGCGGCGGATTTTCTACTCTGCCCGCACTGTTGTCTTCACGCTTCGGTATGGACAAAATAAGCAAAATCCACGGCCTTGCACTTTCTGCGTGGGCGTTTGCAGGCATTACGGGCAACAATATGAGCGAGATTATTCTAAAAGCGACTGAGAAGGGCGGAGTACGTACTTACGACTACATTTTAATTGCAACGCTTGCGTTTTATGCGGCGGCAATGGTAATCTGTATTACGCTTGTTAACACCCCGAAAAAAAGCAAATAAAAAAGCAAAAGCCGTTCAGATTTCTGAACGGCTTAAAATTTATAATGAGTAACCCGTAAGGGCTGTTGAAAGACGGCTGAAAACGTCACGGTAATTACGCTCGTCTTTCTGAATCTCTTTGACAATAAGAGATGCAAAAGCCCCCGACAAAAGTTCCATTAAATATTCTGTTGTTTTTGCGGATGCAAACTGCTCGCCCTTTTTATGATAAAAATATGCAAAAAGGCAATCTGAAAAACTTTTGGTAATCAGATTGTAAACAAGCACAAACGAATCTGAATGTAACGCCTTTTGCATCAGTGTGTCGTACTTGTTGAAGAAGTTTACATAATCGTCCGCATAATCTGTCCAACTGTCGGTAACGTGTGCAGTGTAGATTTTTTTGGTTTCTAAATCAAATGCGTAACATAACATTTGGTCGATGTCGTCAAAGTGATAATAAAAGGTTTGCCTGCTGATGTCGCACATCTCTACCAAATCAGTTACGGTAATTCTGTCAAACTCTTCACGCTCAACGAGTTCCAGAAAAGCCGACACAACTGCGTCCTTGGTTTTGGAAGACATAACAATACTCCTATCACATATATTTGATTTGCAATAAAATTATAGCATAAACCGAAAAAAATTGCAAGCACTCCGCAAATGCGGCTTGCCTGCAATTTTTATTATGATGTTGTATTTTTAATTGTTGTAGCGTTAAGGTACTGCTCGCCTGGTACAGGTTTTTTGCCGGTTTTTGCAAGAACAAGCTCTTCGCAGGTTACAAGCTGGTAGCCTTCTTTTATGAGTTTTGGCACAATCTTGGCAACCGCATCGGCAGTTGAGCCGTAAATTTCGTGCATAAGGATTATGTCGCCGTCCTTTACGTTTTTAACAACTGCGTTATATACGTGGTCGGCGTTGCGGTACTTCCAGTCCTCTGTATCAAGCGACCAGTAGTAAAGCGGCATATTTTCTGCCTTACACTCGTTACGTATTGTTTCCGTGGTATTGCCGCCCGGTGAACGGAACGCCGTAGGATACTGTCCGCAGGCTTTGTAAATAGCCTCTGAGCATTTCTTTATATCGCTTGCAGTAACGTTTTTGCCGTAGTGGTTGTGGTCCCAGGTGTGATTTGCAAGTTCGCACTTCAGGGCAACCTTGCGTTTAAGGTTTTTAGGGTGGTCTTTTGCGTTCTGACCTACCATAAAGAACGTTGCTCTTGCGTTGTACTTTTCGAGTACGTCAAGAATTTCGTCCGATGCGTCGTTGTATCCCGGACCGTCGTCAAACGTAAGGGCTACCATAGGCTTACTTGTGTCAACATTGGTCGGCATCTCCACTTTGTCCTGAACTTTGGCTTTTGCAGCCTTGCTCCACGGACCGTAAAGTTTTTCCTTGCCGTTCATAATGTAACTTCTTACCCTTACGGCGTAAGTCTTTTTAGCCTGAAGTTTGCTTATTTCGTAACTTGAATTAGCCTTGTCTTTGATTGTTACGCTTTCAGCACCGCTGAAATCCGAGCCGTCGCCGAGCACGTACTGAATTTCGTATCCCGACGCTTTGCTGTTAATCTCCCACTCAAGAGAAAGTTTGCCCACATCCTGTGACGCAACGTTTGACACCTTCTGCGTTTTGGGAAGGGTGAATGCAGTGAGCGTTTCAAACTCCTTGCTCTCAACAACTCCGTCGCTGTGTTCTTTGTACGCCGTTACGTAAAAGCTGTAGGACGTAGCCTGCTCGAGTTTGTTAACGGTGAACTCCGTTTCTTTATAATCTTTTAAAATGCCTGCCTTTTCGTAGTCCTTGCTGTCGCCCTCAGCCGAGTACACGATGTATCCGTCTGCCGAAGAGACTTTTTTCCAGCTGAGTTTTACTGCAGTGTCAGTAATTTCTGTGATTTCAGCCTTTTTGACGTCCGTAACCGTGTTTGACTGTGCGTACGACATAGCTGAAAAAGCAGCAATAATAATCAGCACCACAAGGCAGAGACCTGCAATTCTAATTTTCCTTGCCATCAAATAATGCTCCTATAAGTAAATATCTATTATTATTTTATTATACACCTTTAAAAATAATACTTCAATATATATCTTCAAAAATAAAAACAAGAAATTATTAATTTTTAAAAAAGCTCCTGCCTGGTGCAGGAGCTTTCTATCAGTCTTTTCTCGGTCTGCGACGATTGTTGTCACGGCGTGGCTTACGTGGAGCCTCGTCAATCTCGTTTTCAGGAGTCATACCCTCAATTTCGATGAGTGCGTCACGTCTTGAAAGGTCGATTTTGCCTTCGTCTGTAATGCCGATGCATTTAACCATAATCGAGTCGCCGATGTTTACAACGTCCTCAACCTTTTCGGTTCTCTTTACGTCGAGTCTTGAGATGTGTACAAGACCTTCAACGCCCGGAGCAATCTTTGCAAAGGCACCGAAGTTCATAAGTCTGGTAACTTCTGCGTTGTAGAACGCACCGATTTCGGGACCGTTAACAATAAGGTTGATTACAGACGCCGCACCGTTGCAGTTGTCAAGGTCAGTGCTGCATACTGTGATTCTGCCGTCGTCCTCAGTGATGATTTCAACATCAAATGTTGACTGCAGCTCCTTAACTACGCTGCCGCCCTTACCGATAACTGCACCGATTTTGTCAGGGTCGATATTGAATGTAACCATCTTAGGAACATATTTTGAAAGCTCTGCTCTCGGCTCGCTGATAACAGGGAGCATAACTTCGTCAAGGATGTAGTTTCTTGCCTTGTGAGTTTTAGCAAATGCCTCTTTGATAATTTCGGGAGTAAGACCGTGAACCTTGAGGTCCATCTGAATTGCAGTAATACCCTTCTTTGTACCTGCAACCTTGAAGTCCATATCGCCGTAGAAGTCTTCAAGACCCTGGATGTCAACCATTGTCATAAAGTCGCCGTAAACGCCTTCGTCGCCTGTGATAAGACCACAGGAAATACCTGCAACGGGAGCCTTAATCGGCACACCTGCTGCCATAAGAGCAAGTGTTGAACCGCAGATTGAACCCTGTGAGGTTGAACCGTTTGAAGAAAGAACTTCTGATACCACACGGATTGCGTACGGAAAATCATCAACGCTCGGGATAACGGGAAGAAGTGCCTTTTCTGCAAGTGCGCCGTGACCGATTTCACGTCTGCCGGGACCTCTTGACGGCTTTGTTTCGCCAACTGAGTATGACGGGAAGTTGTAGTGGTGAATGTATCTTTTTTCAGTCTGCTCATCAAGACCGTCAAGTCTCTGAGCGTCGCTGAGAGTACCGAGTGTTGCGATTGAAAGCACCTGAGTCTGTCCTCTGGTGAAAAGGCCTGAACCGTGAACTCTTGCAAGAAGGTCAACCTCTGCGTTAAGAGGACGGATTTCGTCGATTCCTCTGCCGTCAACACGCTTGTGCTCGTCCTTGAGCCATGCACGTACAACGTGCTTCTGAACAAGGTACATAATCTCGTCGAGTTTTTCCGTGTTGTCTTCAAAACGCTCGTCAAACTTCTCGTGAACTGCCTCGTAAATCGGAAGAAGTGCTGCGTCACGAACAGTTTTGTCGTCTGTGTCAAGAGCCTTCTTAACATCTTCGATGCAGAACTCTTCAATCTCTGCCATAATTTCCGGGTCCGGATCGGAAGACTCGTATTCAAACTTCGGCTTGCCTACTTCTTCAACAATGCCGTTGATGAACTGAAAAATCTTCTTGTTCTCTTCGTGGCCTGCCATAATTGCGTTGAACATAGTGTCGTCGTCGATTTCGTTACCGCCTGCCTCAATCATAGCAACAAGGTCTGCAGTTGATGCAACTGTAAGAACAAGGTCGCTCTTTTCTCTCTGCTCAAGCGTTGGATTGATAACGATTTCGCCGTCAACAAGACCAACGTTTACGCCCGAAATCGGACCGTCCCACGGAATGTCCGAAATTGCGATTGCTGCCGAAACACCAATCATAGCGGTTATTTCGGGTGAGCAGTCAGGGTCAACCGACATAACGGTTGCAACAACAGAGCAGTCGTTTCTTAAATCTTTTGGGAACAGCGGGCGAATCGGGCGGTCAATACATCTTGATGTAAGGATTGCCTTTTCACTCGGTCTGCTCTCCCTTCTCTGGAAAGAACCGGGGATTTTGCCTACTGCGTAAAGTTTCTCTTCGTAGTCAACGCTGAGCGGGAAGAAGTCTACGCCCTCTCTCGGCTTAGCGGATGCGGTTACGTTACAAAGTACTTCTGTTTCGCCGTAACGTGCCATAATTGATGCGTTTGCAAGACCTGCCATCTTACCTGTTTCGAGTGTAAGTTTTCTGCCTGCAAGTTCTGTTTCCCACACTTTAAAATTCTTGAAAAACATCTTTTTACCTCTCTTTCGTTTTTAACTTCAAAGGGAGGATAATAGTAATAAGTTCAATATAATTCAAACCTGTTTGCTTCCCTTTACACAAGGGAGCCAATTCGGTTTCTCGCTTCGCTCAAACAAATTATACTCAACTTATTACTACTATTGTGTCTCCTCCGCTTTGATAAAACATTTAAGCAGACGATACAAAAATGTACCGCCTGCCATTTTGATTACTCTTCAGCCTCTGCCTTAACTTCGATTTCAGCGTCAGCCATGTTACGCTCGATAGTGTTACGGATACCGAGCTTTGCAATAAGGTCACGATATTCCTGTACATCGTTTTTGTAGATGTAAGCAAGAAGGTTTCTTCTGTGACCAACCATCTTAAGAAGACCACGGCGTGAGTGATGGTCCTTCTTGTGAACCTTAAGATGCTCGGTAAGCTCGTTGATTCTTGTGGTAAGAACTGCAACCTGTACCTGAGCAGAACCTGTGTCACCCTCGTGAATAGCGTATTCCTTAATGATAGCCTGCTTTTCTGCCTGTGTCATAAAGCCATTTCCACCTTTCATAATATTTGCCATATGCGAACAACACAGTACGGGGAAGGTGAATCCCTTAACCGAGTAATTCGTTTTCAGCGTTTCGTATTATAGCATAATAATTTTTATTTGTAAAGAAAAATTTTAATTGTTAATAAGTATACTATTTGTAGTGGCTCAAAGCGTGATTTAATCTAAATATTGAAAGTGATTTTTTTTGCTTGACAATCTTGATTTTTATGTTAAAATATATAAGCCGCATATTATAGGTTAACAAGCCGTACCGTTATGGACGCACCTATCGTAGCGAGTCTTATGAAAGGGAACAAGTTATATGTACGCAGTTATTGAAACAGGCGGTAAGCAGTACAAGGTTGCCGAAGGCGACGTTCTTTACATCGAAAAGCTCGGTGTTGAGGCAGACGCAGAGGTTACATTCGACAAGGTGCTTGCAGTAAGCACAGACCTCGGCTTCAAGTTTGGCAAGGATGTAGAAAAGGCTTCCGTTAAAGCAAAGGTTCTCAAAAACGGCAAGGGTAAGAAGATTACTGTTTTCACCTACAAGCCAAAGAAGAACGAAAAGCGTAAGATGGGTCACCGTCAGCCTTACACAAAGGTTGAGATTACCGCAATCAACGCATAATGATTAAAGTTAGTTTTAACAAAAGCGGCGACGTTATAACGGGTTTTGAGTGCAAAGGGCATTCGATGAGTGCTCCGAGCGGTCAGGATATTGTATGTGCGGCAGTGTCGAGTGCATGTCTTATGGCAGCAAACACGGTAACCGAAGTTATCGGGCTTGACGCAGACGCAGCGGCAACCGACGGCTATCTCAGACTCAGCGTTAAATCTTCACCGCAGTCGGCTCAGGATATTTTTAAGGGACTTCACCTTCATCTTACGGAGCTTGAGGCTCAGTATCCTGAATACATCAAAGTGATTTTTACGGAGGTATAAACCATGCTTAAATTAGATATACAGCTTTTTGCTCATAAAAAAGGTATGGGTTCTACCAAGAACGGCAGAGATTCCGAGTCAAAGCGTCTCGGTGCTAAGAGAGCAGACGGTCAGTTCGTTCTCGCAGGCAACATTCTCTACCGTCAGAGAGGAACTCACATTCATCCCGGCAACAATGTTGGCATTGGTAAGGATGACACCCTCTTTGCTCTTATCGACGGAACGGTAAGATTTGAGAAGATGGGTAAGGGCAGAAAAAAGGTTTCTGTTTACCCTGTTGAGCAGTAAATAATTGGTATAAAAGACCGATTTCACGCAGAGTGGAGTCGGTCTTTTTTTCGTTCCTTGTGCATTGGTTTATTTTATGTTATAATTACTTATATCAAGGAGGAACTCATATGAAAAAAGCAATAAGTTTACTAATGTCAGTTATGATGACGCTCAGCGTATTTTCTGCCGCAATTACGGCAAACGCAGCAAGCGGCACGTGGATTGGCAACGACTACTACCAGTACGAAATTGTTGACGGCACTGCAAGAATTACGGCACACAGCCAGCACAACGGCTATGATTCTACCGTGTATATTCCTGACAGCATTAACGGTTATACAGTAACTGTGATTGGAAAATCATCTTTCATCAAACATTTTAACGGAATTACCGAATACGTTATTCCGTCAACTGTAACAGAAATCGGTGACGCTGCATTTTCTCAAGGTTCTGCAAGCGAGGTGCAGACTCTGGTAATCCCCTCGAGTGTTGTTACAATAGGCAAAAACGCATTCAGTTCAATGAAAAAATTAACAAGTCTTACTATATGCGAAGGCGTTGTAACGATTGGAGATTATGCTTTTTACGGCGATGCTGCAATTGAAAATATCGTTATTCCAAAGACGGTAAGAAGCATTGGAAAATCTGCATTTCAGGATTGCGTTTCACTAAACCACATAAATTTGAAAAACGGTGTAAAAACTATCGGGGACTATGCGTTTTCTGGCGGAATATATCCGAGTATAGTTATTCCTAAAAGTGTTACGTCAATCGGAGCAAGTGCTTTTTCTACAAGAAAAACGCTTAAAAAAGCAACTGTTATGAATTCAAAGTGTAAGATTGCTGATAACACTTCTGTTTTTTACGGTGCAAATACCGATAAAAAGGTTAAGCTGTACGGCTTTGACAATTCAACTCTTTATAAGTACGCAAAGAAATATAATTATCTTTATCAGTTCGTTTCGCTCACAACGCCGACTGCAACCAAGATTACAAAACTCACCGCAAAAAGCAAGGCGTTTGCTGTTAAGTGGTCAAAGGCAGCAAACTGTATGGGCTATCAGGTGCAGTATTCAACAAGCAAGAATATGAAGGGTGCAAAAACCGTTACGGTCAAAGGTTCGTCCACCCTTACACGTACGGTTAAAAACCTTAAGAAAAAGAAGATTTACTATGTAAGAGTCAGAGCTTACAACAAGTACGGCGGCAAAACATACTTCACAAAATGGAGTGCCGTAAAGAAAGTTAAAACAAAGTAAATTAAAAACGGTAGGAACATATTCCTACCGTTTTATAGTGCTGTTATTTATTTTGCTTTGCCGACGGATTCAAATTCGTCGATGATTTCCTGTTCGGGAGCGGGTGTCAGTAGCGACACAACCACATTAATAATAAGGCCAAAAATGAATGCGGGCAGAAGTTCGTAGATTGCAAATGCTCCGCCGAGTTTTGCAATGCCGAACTTCCAGATAAATACCATTGCACCGCCTGCAATCATACCTGCTATTGCACCGTATTTGTTTGAACGTTTCCAGAACAGTGCAAGCAGCATTACAGGGCCGAATGCAGCACCAAAGCCTGCCCAGGCGAACGATACGATTCTGAATACTGACGAATCCTTGTTCCACGCAACGATAACGCCGATTACGGAAATTACAATAAGCGTAACTCTGGCAACTACCATCTGTGCGGTTTCGCTGAGTTCTTTTTTTGAACAGACCGCCGATTATGTTTTCGCTTGCCGATGATGACGCAGCAAGAAGCTGGCTGTCAGATGTTGACATTGTGCTTGCAAGAATACCTGCAAGGATTACGCCTGCAACAAGAGCGGGGATAAAGCCGTGATTTGCAAGCAGTTTTGCAATTTCAACAATTATTCTTTCGCTGTCGCCGATTGCGTTAAATCCGTTAGCTTTGTTTGCAACCATCGCATTGCCAACAATACCGATAATAACTGCGATTGCCATCGAAATTACAACCCATACTGTTGCAACACGGCGTGAAAGCTTGATTTTTTCAGGCTTTTCTATTGCCATAAATCTGAGCAGAATATGGGGCATACCGAAGTAGCCGAGTCCCCATGCAAGCAGCGAAAAGATTGTCAGCGTGCTGTAACTTATCGCCTTGCCCGTTGCGGGGTCGTAAGTGTTAAACATTTCAAGATAACCCGGAAGGCTCTTTGCGTTTTCGTTAACTGCGTCAATGCCGCCTGCCTGTGCTACGCCGTAAACAAGTACGATAATCAGAGCTACTGTCATAATAATCGACTGAATAAAGTCGGTGGTAGACGCAGCGTTAAATCCGCCCAGCGAGGTGTAGCCCACAATAATAATTGCCGAAACTACCATCGCAATATGGTAGTCAATACCGAACAGTGTTTCAAACAGCTTGCCGCACGCAGCAAATCCCGATGCGGTGTACGGTACAAAGAAAATTATAATTACGAGTGCGGCAATTGCCATAAGTATGTTTTTGTTTTCTCTGTATCTGCGTGAGAAGAAGTCGGGGATTGTGATTGCCCCTATATCGGCAGAATAGTTACGAAGTCTTTTTGCAACAATAAGCCAGTTGAGATATGTACCCAAAGCAAGACCGATTGCTGTCCAGCCAGCCTCTGCACAGCCCGCAAGCAGTGCAACTCCGGGCAGTCCCATAAGCAGCCAGCTCGACATATCCGACGCCTCTGCACTCATCGCAGTTACGAGCGGTCCGAGTTTACGTCCGCCGAGATAGAAGTCGCCGACATTCTTGGTGCGTTTTGAATAAATAACGCCGATTATGACAACAACCGAAAGGTACAGCACGATTGAAATCATAATACCGATTTGTGCCTGTGACATAATAATTCCTCCTGTTAATATAAGCAATATAAGAACGTGTATATAATATCACAAGTGAATAATTATTGCAAACAAAATAAATATTTTGTATAAAAATACAAAAAAGACGGATTAATCCGTCTTTTTTTCGTGATACGACTGTTCTGTATTTACGTTCCATATTGCAGTTTTGTCGGTGCTGCCGCTTTCAATAGCCTCAACTGCCTCAAAAGCCGTTGCCATCGAGTGGTCCATATTGTTATAGCGGTGCTGACCGTTTCTGCCAATGCAGTACAGGTTGTCAAACGTGTTAAGATAGTCAATGAGCTTGCTCATTTCACTGTAGGTGTCAAAATAAGCGGGGTACGCTTTTTTGACTTTTTCACGGTGGTGGTCAAGCACGTTTGCCTTTGACTCAATAACGCCCATTGTAACAAGTTCGCTTACCGCCTGCTCAAAGCACTCCTCGTCGCTCATATTCCAGAAGTCGTCGCCCTCGTTACAAAAGTACTCAAGCCCAATCCACACGGTGTGTTCGGGGTCTTTTACAAGGTAGGGCGACCAGTTGTTAAACACCTGTATTCTGCCGAGCTTTACGCCCGTGTCCTGAACGTAAATCCAGCAGTCAGGCACGATGTTGCCAAGTGTTTTTATGTTGGTTTCGTTTTTGACTTTTAGTTTGTCAACAAGAAGTCCGACGGTTACAAAGTCACGATACGGCAGTCCGCCTGCGATACGCAGAATATCCTGCGGCACATCAAAATCCATTGACTCAACAAGGTCTTTAACGGGCATTGTGGACATAATTATGTCCGCTTCAACGGTTACGGTTTCGCCGTCTTTTTCGTAGGTGACGGTTGTGAGTTTTCCGTCCTTGCCGCCAATACCCACAGCCTTTGCGTTTTTAATCAGCGTTGCACCGCCTGCGGTAACGTCGTCTGCAACCTTTTCCCAAAGCTGACCCGGTCCGTATTTGGGGTAGTTGAACTCCTCGATAAGCGAAGTTTCGTTTGACTTTTTGTCCTTGCCGAGCACTTTCGCCATTGCGTCACGCACAACCTCGGTAATCGAAATACCCTTAACACGCTGCTTGCCCCAGCTCGGGTCAATCTGGCTCGGGTGTCTGCCCCACAGCTTTTCGGTGTAGCCCTCAAAAAACAGTGAGTAGAGTTCTCTGCCAAAGTGGTTTATGTACAAATCTTCAAGACTTTTTTCCTCACGTTTGTGGATTAGCGAGCCTGCATAGGTTACGCCGGACTTAACCGTGCGGACAAAGCCCATATTCTTAAAGGTCTGCGGCTTGAGCGAAATAGGATAGTCAAAGAATTTGCCTAAAAAGTAGATGCGTGAAAGACGGTTTCTTACAAGAAAAACCTCATCCTCTTTGTCGGGGTCGGGACCGCCTGCACTGAGTTTTTTGACCCTGCCGAGTTTTTTGTCGTCAAAACTCGGTTCACCCTGAACGGGGAGCTTGTCACGCCACCACTGCATAACACGCTCGTCCTTGGAGAAAAAGCGGTGACCGCCTATATCCATTCTGTGACCGTTGTATCTTACGGTTTTTGATATTCCGCCTATGTCGCCGCTCTCTTCAAGCACGGTGATGTCGTATTCATTTTTATCGCTTTTAAGCAGGGTGTCTGCAGCGGTAAGCCCCGCAGGTCCCGCTCCTATAATAACAACTTTTTTCATAATATAAATATAATATCATATTAAAAGTTTTTTTTCAATAAAAACATACCTTTAATGACAGCAAGGGCGTTCGCAGTGTTGCGAACACCCTTGATTTTAATAAGATAGCTTATAGTTAGCGTTAATATATTCGATGAGTTCTGAATCCTGAGGCAGGCTGGCAGTTATGCTGAAGGTCTTTTTGTTAAACTGATAATAATCATATTTTCCGTTATATTCATAAGTCCCGTCAGGATTGATTGATATGCCTGCTATATCATCATAATACATATCACTGTTGCAAAGTTCAATGAGTTTTTTAGCCTCTTCTTCGTTTTTACATTCGCACTCAAAAGTGACTTCATAATCGCCGAATTCCGTACCCTCAGGATATTTTGCTGAGGTATAACTGCTTGCAAAGTTCTTTGACGCAGCGGCAAATTCGGAGTAAAACGATTTAAGTTCGCCCTTTTTGAACTTATACGACAAATCAAACTCTCCGCCGTATTTGGTTATTTCGCACGACCTGATACTGAAGTCGATGTTTTCAAGTGTTTCAATACAGGTTTCAGGAGGATACTTGCGTTCAAGTTCAGTAATATTTGTTATTATATCGTCGTACTTGTGTCCTAAGTGATATGCACGGATTACCTCACGTCCGTTTCTGAGCGTGTACTTAACTGAAATTGTGTTGCTGTCATACGAATCGTAGAAAAACAAGTCGTTAGTGCCGTGGCTTTCATCCTTTATGGCGTCAATAAGCGATTGATGTGTTTGTTCAACCGTTTCAATATCTTTCTTTGAGTCAACATCAATATCGTATGTACACTGTATACTGCACGATTTCACAGACGACGTAGCAGGAATGTAATTTGTTTCGTAATTTGCAACTGCAAATGTAAGTGCTACCGACAAAACGCACGCTGCCGACCATATAATAAACTGCTTTGGCTTAAACACAGCGGCACTTTTGTTAAGCACCATCTGTGCCGCAAAAAAGAACAGAAACGAGAACAGTACATAGGTGATTAATCTTACTGCGGTAAAGTTGTCAAAAATGTATGCAAACAGGATTGACGCTAAGGCACCGCCGATTACCGAAAGAAGCACGCTTATTACCGGCTTTTCCACTTCATACACAACCATATCTCCCGCACATTCAAGCTGCCTTTTTTTGTATAATAAATACGAAGCGGCAACAAGCACCAGCGAAACCAAAACGTATATGCCTACGCTGAGCAAATACTCTTTTTCGCTGTATGCTGCAAGTGTGTACATATTGTTCAGCTTAGTGCTGAACATTTTTACCACGGGTGAAAAATAGCTTCTTAAATTTTTTACAAGCTGTTCTGCAGAAAGTCCTCTGCCTATTAACAGTACCGTAAAGCCAAAACTTACCTGAACAGCCGTATAGGCAAAATTCATTATAAGATATATAGCTCCGCCCGAAAATATATTGCCGGCAAGCATAACCGCAAGCACTGCGATTGAGTAATACACAAAGGATTCGCCGAAAATGGCAAAGCTCTGAACTAAAAGCATTTGCTTAATATTACCGTTACTTATTATAATCGGTATGCTTGCTGCAAAGCCTATAATCTGCGGTATAACAAGCATCAGATAGCCTGCCGCAAAGTTAGTTGCAAAAAGCGATTTGCGTCCTATAGGGAATGCGTGAAAGGCGTTGCACTTGTTTGGCGAGTATAAGTAAGAAAAGGTGAGCAGCGCCATAACTGCAGCAAACACAAACGTTGTACCCGACGATACCGAACTGATTACGGCAAAGTCATATGTTTCAATAATAACGTTTGACAAAAGCTGAGATAACAATGCAACAGGGAATATTATCAACTGTGCAATCAGAAGTAAAACCGAAAAAGGAAAGAATCGCTTTATGTCAGAAATAAAAATTGTTTTGTTAAACAAGTATTTGTTTGATTTCATAATCCGTTTCCTCCAGTTTATAAATAAATATTTCTTCAAGTGTAAGCGGCAGTTCCTCAAGCACAAGCGTACCCTGTGCCGATAACTTGCCGTGTATTTCGTCCTTGTTTCCGCTTATAATCAATTCCCATATTTTGCCGGTTTGTTTTTCATTAATGATATTCAGTCCGAGCGAATCAAGTTCCACTTCACGCTCAAACGAAACCTGAACCTTACATAAAGATGCTTTTAATTCGTCAAGCGAAGCCTCAAGAATTATTTTGCCCTTGTTCATAATTCCTACGGTATCGCAAACGTCTTCAAGTTCACGCAGATTGTGCGAGGATATAATAACAGTAGTGTTTTTGGACACAATCTCGTTCATAATAATGCCCCACACCTGGTGCCTCATCATAGGGTCAAGTCCGTCAACAGGCTCGTCAAGAACAAGAATATCGGGCTTGCAGCAGATTGCAATCCAGAAGGCTACCTGCTTTTTCATACCCTTTGACAGTCGGCGTATGGTGGAATAAGTCTTGATATTGGGAAAATGTTTTGCAAGGCGTTTAAACATTTCTTCATCAAAATCGGGATAAATATCCTTATAAAAATTTTTAAGTCCGAGTACGGTGGAATTGTGAAAATAAAATACATCGTCCGAGATATAAACGATTCGCTGTTTAGTCTCGTTATTTTCATAAACTGCAGCACCGTCAACGGTTATTTCGCCGCTTTTGACTCTGTATATCCCGCACAGAGTGTTCATCAGTGTGGTCTTTCCCGCACCGTTTGGTCCTATAAGACCGTATACGGAGCCGCTGCCTACCTTCATATTTACACCGTCCAGTGCGTTAAATTTGCCGAACGATTTTACAACGTTATTAACTTCAATCATTGCCGTTTACCTCCTTGTCTATTTGCTCAAGCACTGCTTTAAGTTCTTCTGAACTCATACCCGTGTAAAGCAGTTTTGCCGCAGATTCCCTGAACGAGTTAAGCAGCGGCGACACATCCGCTTTTGCCTCCTTCTGAGGTGCCACAAACGCACCTTTGCCCGTGACGGTATAAATATACCCTTCGTTTTCGAGTTCACGGTATGCCCGCTGAATGGTGTTGGGATTAATTGCAAGCTTTACCGCCAGTTCACGCACAGACGGCAGGCGTTCATCCTGAACCAAAGCACGGGTAGTAATCATTTTTATTACGCTTTCTTTTATTTGCTCGTAAAGCGGACGGGCGTCACGGTAATTAACAGAAATCATACGCAGCCTCCTCTCTAAGTGTACTAACATAACTAATACAGTTGTTACACGTTGAATATAGCACACTCCAAAACAGTTGTCAACAGTTATTTTTCAAAAAACAAAAACAGCGGACAAAAACTGTCCGCTGCGAATTACAAAGTATTATTAATATTTTACAGGTGTTGAATTGAGGTATTTGTTTACCATAAGTGCTACTTTGAACACGATTGCGTCGTCAAATTCACGAAGGTCAAGACCTGTGAGTTTTTTGATTTTTTCAAGTCTGTAAACAAGAGTGTTACGGTGAACAAACAGCTTTCGTGACGTTTCGCTGACGTTGAGATTGTTTTCAAAAAACTTCTGAATAGTGAACAGAGTTTCCTGGTCGAGCGAATCAATCGAACCTTTTTTGAATACCTCTTTAAGGAACATATCGCAAAGGGTTGTGGGAAGCTGATAAATAAGTCTTGCGATACCAAGATTTTCGTAGCTTACAATTGTATGCTCGGTGTCGAACACTTTGCCTACCTCAAGTGCAACCTGAGCCTCTTTAAAAGACGCTGCAAGCTCCTTAATGCCTGTTACGCACGCACCTATACCCACAATTGCGTTGCAGTAAAACTCGGTTGAAAGTGTGTCGCAAATTGACTGTGCAAGTTTTTCGAGGTCCTTTGACTCAACGTTAGGACGAACCTCCTTGATAAGTGCAATATCGTGTTCGTTGATATTGATGATGTAGTCCTTTGTTTTGTCGGGGAAGAAGTTCTGCAGCACGTCGAAGACTGAAATATCGGTGTTGCTTGTAACTCTTATAAGGAACACAACTCTTGACGCATCGTTGTTAAAGTGAAGTTCCCTTGACTTAATGTAAATATCGCCGGGAAGAATGTTGTCAAGAATTACATTTTTTACAAAGTTTGAACGGTCAAACTTTTCGTCGTTATTATTTTTAATTTGCTCAAGAGCAACGGCAATAATGCTTGCGTAACTTCTGCCGATTTCGTCGGTTCCGTCAACAAACACAGCGTACTCGGGGTGAACGCTGTCGCCGAAAGCCTTATAAGTGCAGGAGTCAACACAAATCGGCTGCCCGCCGAAAACACCTGCTGCAATAACGCCCTTGCGTACCTCGCCGATTAACGGCAGTTCGCTGCAGGAAATGATTGTACCGCTTTCGTCCACAACGCCGATTACACGGTCGGTGGTGTCTCTCATCTGATTGATTACACCCTGAAATAATCTGTTAGGCATCTGTTTCCCTCCGCTCTTATTTAACAATATGCAATAAATATGCACAAAAAAATATCGAACCAATTGTTAATATTATACAATCGATTCGATTAATTTGCAACCTTTTTCACAAAAAAACTTAAAAAAAGTTGTAATATTTGCATAAAGTAGCCAAACTGCCACAATATATTGTGTTTAAAACTGAGGTGCAAAGATTATATAGTTTTACTGTTTTTTACAAATTTGAGCAATTTCCTCATCTGTAAGGTATCGGCATTCGCCGAGGGCGAGTTTTTCGTCAAGCAGAACATTTCCCATTGCCGTGCGTTTAAGAGCAAGCACGGTTATGCCGTGTTTTTTAAACATACGCTTAATCTGGTGGTAGATGCCCTGACTGATTTCAACCTGCACGGTGTTGCCGCTGAGTATTTTGAGCTTTGCAGGCAGCAGTTTTTCGTCGCCGAGCAACATACCGCCCTCAAAATCGCTTATAACCTCGTCGGTGCAAGGCTTGTCCAGCGTTGCTATGTATGTTTTTACAATGTGGTTTTTCGGACTGAGTATGCGGTGGGCGAACTCACCGTCGTCGGTCAGAAGCACAAAGCCCGTTGTGTCTTTGTCGAGCCGTCCTGCAGGGAACAGCCCACGTACCGCCATATCTTCGGGCAGAATATCAAGCACTGTTTTTTCTTCTTCGCTGCCTGTTGCACATATTACGCCTTCGGGTTTGTTCATCATAATGTATACAAAACGGCTTGTGCTGATTTGTCTGCCGTCGGCAGTAATGCTGTCTGTTTCGCCAACCTTTTTGTCACACAGCAAAACGGCAGCGCCGTTTACATATACACTGCCTGATTTAATCAACGCCTTAGCCTGAGAGCGTGTGATATTCATTTTGTCCGAAATAAGTTTGTCAAGTCTCATCGTGATTGGTAAGCCCCGTAAGAAAACCGTCTTTAGCCGAAGGGTCGCACAAATCCGCACCGATAAGCTGCCCGTCGCACACAATAAGGTTTGCCGTTACGTTGCCGTTGTCCTTGTAATTGGTTATTGAGTATGTATAAATAATCGCCGACTTGCCTTTGTACGGCTCAAGATTGAACCCCTGCTCCTTCTGTACAGCGTTATAGTTTTCGTATACCTGATTAAACGTGGCAGGGATAGTGATTTCTTTTTCTTCATAAGAGCCGAACTCCCAGCCGAGCGAGGTAAGATACTCAGCACGTTCTTCCTCGGTATTGCAGCTTATGGGTTTTGCCGACGTAAGCTGTGCCTTGCCGCCGTGATTGGATACAAAAGTAAGCAGAATTACCGCAATACCCACAAGTGCAAGAATTATTCCGAATATTGTTTTTGGCTTTGCCTTAAAAGTAATTACCTGCATAATATCACCTGAGTAATACTATGCAGGCAATTTACAAATTATACTTTATCCGTTAACTAATTTCTGCAAAACTTTGTTTGCAACAGGACCCGCTGTCTGACTGCCCGAGTTACCGTTTTCAATAACAACAACAAATGCGTACGGATTGTCCGCATCGTCCATAAATCCTGTAAACCAGGCGATGTTGTGGTCGTCGTACTCGTCAATCTGAGCGGTACCGCTCTTTGCACACAGATTTAGTCCTTCGTAACGTGACTCGCCGTAGTGGTCGGTCACGTTATAACGCATCATTGTTTTTAAGTGCGATGCGGTTTCGCTGTCCATAAGTTTTGTTTTGTTTGTTGGCAGCGTGATATTGAGTGCCTTGCCCGCCTGATTTGCAAAGTCGTTTACTATGTTGAACGACAGTGCCTCGCCGCCGTTTGCAACAGCACTTACAATACGCAGCATAGATATTGGGGCAATACGTGTTTCGCCCTGACCTATACCTGTCCAGCCGAGCAGGTCGTCGGCAGCACCGTCAACCTTGAACTTGCCCGCAAACGACTTGATTTCACCGCTCACGGTAACGGCGGAGCCGATGCCGAGTTTTTTTGCGGTTTCGCTGAGTTTATCGTCGCCGAGTTCTATTGCAAGCTGTGCAAATACCGAGTTGCAGCTTTTTGCGAGTGCGTCTTTGAAGTTGACCGCTGAGCCGTGGTCTGCGTTACATTTGATTTCAACGCCGTGGCTCGGAGTGTAGCCGCCGTCGCACACCCATGTTCTGCTGTCAATATCGGGGATGTTTTCAATTGCACATATTGCCGTTACAAGCTTGAACGTTGAACCCGGAACATACTGTGCAGAAAGAAGTCGGTTGATGTATACGCCCTCGTACTTTTCGCTTTTTTCAAGATTGTCGGGAACGTCGTTCACGTCATAGGACGGCGACGATACGGAACATACAATGTCGCCCGTCTTGTAGTTTACAACTCCGATAGTACCTTTTCTGCCGTCAAGCAGATTGTAGGCGTAATTGCAAAGGTCGCTGTCAACAGTCAGTTTCATATCGTTGCCCTTGCCGTATCGGTCTATATTGTAAAATCCGAAAAGAAGATTGTAGCCCGTGAGTTTTGATTCAAATGTTGCCTGAACGCCCGTGGAAATAAAGTTTTTCGGGTCGCCCACAATGTGAAGTGTGGACTCCCTTGTGTCTGCGTCTTTAGAGTAAACACGCTTGCCCTTGACGGTTTCGGCAAGTACTTTGTTGTTGCAGTCATAGATTGTGCCTGCACCTATGAGTTCACCGTTTGAGTAAAGGTGGCGGTTGTAACGCTGCATAGCCCACTCGGTGCCGTGCGTTGTAAACGAAACGGTAAGGAAGATAATTCCCACAACAAACAGAATTGACAGAATCCAGAGGAAAATTCCTCGCTTAGCAATCATTTTCATTATTTATCCGCACCTCCTTTGCCCTTTGCAAGAAGATAGTTGTAGGTACGCACGTCCGACGCTTTGATAAAGGCGAGTATCGCCCAGCAACTTACCATTGACGAGCCGCC
>SVQF01000030.1 GCA_015065445.1 Oscillospiraceae bacterium
ACGGTTTACGAGAGTGAGCACTATCGGAAGTCGGTTTGACGCTGCAAGATAGAGTTCTTCCCACATAAGAGCCATACCCGCCGATGATGTTGCGGTGACCGACCTGGCACCAGCCGCCTCGGAGCCAATAACAGCGGACATTGCAGAGTGCTCGCTTTCAACAGGAATGAACTCGCTGTCCACCTGAGAGTTTGCAACAAATTTGGAAAAATACTGCGGAATTTCTGTTGACGGAGTAATCGGGAACGCCGCCATTACATCGGGATTAATCTGTCGGAGTGCCTCTGCTACTGCTTCGTTACCCGACATTCTGTCTTTTTTAGCCATATCAGCGTACCCCCTCCATACTAAGTGCACCCGTAGGGCAGGTTTTTACACAAATGCCACAGCCTTTGCAGTGGTCGTAATCAATCGGTCCACGTGCAGTGGTACCGGGTAGTACCGAAATACAACTGTCGGGACAAACAGGAATACACAACAGGCAGTGAATACATTTTTCGTTATCAAGTTCCGGCTTAACAGACGCCCACTCCCCGGTTTTGAATTCAACAGAAGTTGAGCTGCCGTAAATCTGCATACCCTCGGTTAAGTCCGTCCACTTACAGTCAAGACCGAGTTTTGTTAAATCGCTTTTCATTATCCCTGCACCTCCTCAAATGCCATTTTAAGTGCGTTCATATTGCCCTCAATTACTTCGGGCTTTGACGAGAATTTGTGTTCAAACGAACTACGCATCTCGCTGAAGAATATTTTTTCGTCCATAACCCGTGATACCTTGACGATTGCTGCGAGCATCGGAGTATTCGGGAAATACTTACCGAGGCACTGCTTTGACACCTTGCGTGCATCAATTGTAAACACTTTGCCCTTGTAGCCGTGAAGATGCTGCTTAATCTCGTCAACGGATTTTTTGGTGTTAACCACTACTGCACCTTCTTCGCTGAGACCGTCAGTAACATTAACAACGTCGAGAAGACCTTCGTCAACTACAACAACAAAATCAGGATGATAGATGTTTGAGTGAACTCTGATTTCGCTGTCGCCAATTCGGTTGTATGCGGTAATGGGAGCACCCATACGCTCCGGACCGTACTCGGGAAAGCCCTGCACGTATTTGCCCGTTTTGAAAGCAACATCAGCAAGCAAAAGTGCTGCTGTTTTAGCACCCTGTCCGCCTCTGCCGTGCCATCTGATTTCTGTAACGTTTTGCATAAATATCCCTCTTTTCAAAAGAATAAGTTAAATAAAAGAGCCTCTTAACCCTAAGGTTAAGAGGCGATAATAATTACCGTGGTACCACTCTTATTCACTGATTACAGTGCACTCTTTACATACTTTGCATTGCAAGTTATATGCTATCTCTGTAACGGGAGAGCCCGTATATGCTTACTCTTACGCCTCGGCATATCTGCTCAGAGAGGATATCCGCTGTTTCCCCGTACTGCCTTGCACCAAACGGCAGCTCTCTGTAAT
The DNA here is from genome assembly GCA_015065445.1 of Oscillospiraceae bacterium. Taxonomy (GTDB): domain Bacteria; phylum Bacillota; class Clostridia; order Oscillospirales; family Acutalibacteraceae; genus Eubacterium_R. The sequence goes on from SVQF01000030.1 coordinate 1,474, forward strand.
CAAGTACATAGCGGCGTTGTTCTCATCAACGCATTTAATTTATAAATATTACATACATTATAATAATTATGTATTAATTTGTCAAGAAAAATTTTTAAAAAAAGAAAGAGGGCTATGCCCTCTTTCGTAATCAATTATTTAACTGTAACAGCCTTAGCCTTTGACCAGTTGCCGTAGTAAGTCTTTTTGCCGACTTTCTTTACGGCACGGATGCGAACGTAGTACTTTTTCTTGGATAATAACTTAGCAACCTTAACACTTGTCTTGGCACCGCCGTTAACTTTTACGGTCTTAGCCTTTGTCATCTTTGCTGAGGTTGAATACTGGATTTCATATCCCGTTGTGCCTGCAACCTTTTTCCACTTAGCAGTAAACTGCTTTTTGCCTGCTGTAAGTTTTGAAATTGCTGCGTTTTTGATTACAGGTTTAACAACGATTGCCTTAGCCTTCGACCAAGGTGAATAGTAATTAACTTTGGCAACTGTTGAATAAGTGCGAACTCTTACATAGTAATTTGTGTTGTACTTAAGCTTTTTAACAGTTGTTTTAAGAGTTTTAACGTTCTTAACCGTAATGAGCTTCTTGCCCTTTGTGAACTTAGCGTCTGTGGCAATCTGAATCTGATAGCCCTTTGTCTGATTAGCCTGCTTTTTCCACTGAGCAGTAAGAGTCTGTGTACCTGATGTTACCTTTGCAAGCGTTGTTCCCTTTGGTACAATCTTAAAGGTGAGCACCTTTGAACCGTAATAATACTCGCTGTCAGCATTGAAAGTAACAGTCACTTTGTATGTGCCGACCTTAACTCTGCCGTTCTGGTATGTTACGGTGTACTCGTCGGAAGAAATTTCATTTCCGTCGCCGTCAATAAGTGTAACAGCGGGTGTTATTGCCTTGCCGGTGTATACATAGCTTGCCTTTGCAAGTTTTGCGGTCGGGCAAACAATACGCTTATTGCTCGTGTCGTTACACTCGGTACATTTAACAGGGATATTACCCTCTGTTGTAAATGACGCTCTTGAAATATCACCGTTGACTACATAGTTGTGAGGAATCTCATCTCTGATGTCACGGTAATCCTTTTCGTTACATTCGCTGCAGACGTAAAGGGTGTAGCCCTTTGATGTGCAGGTAGGTGCAACTATTTCGGTAAGTTCATAATTATGTGCGGTTTTTTCAGTTTCGTTGCCGTTATACGTGTCGTGGCACATTGTACATTCGTAAACAGTGTAGCCCTTTGCCTGACAAGTTGCAGGTACAACCGATTTTACAATATAGTTATGAGGAATCTTATCTGTTTCGTTGCCGTTGTATGTGTCGTGACACATTGTGCATTCGTAAACTGTGTAGCCTTTTGCCTGACAAGTTGCAGGTACAACCGATTTTACAATATAGTCGTGCGGAATCGGGTCTGTCTCTGCACCTGTTATCTCATTATGACAGCGAGAACACTCATAAACGGTGTAGCCGCTTGCGGTACAGGTTGCAGGAACTACTGACTTAACTTCATAGTTGTGTCCGAGCGGATTTACATAATCAGCGATATATGAGTCACCGCAAAGTGAACATGTATAAGTTGTGTAGCCCTGCTCTGTGCAGGATGGGTTAGTTACAGCGGCGTTGTAAGTATGAGTATGTGCTGCAAGAAGAACTATATCTCTGCTGTATTTTGTTGCGTAATTGTATGCAGTAGAAAACTCGTAGCAATGAATCTTTGTTAGCTCGTGGAATGTGTTTGCCGAGTCTGCAATTACACAGTTAGTGTTGTAAATATATATGTCTCTGATAGCAGAGCAGCCGTAGAATGCTCTTTCGCCGATGCTTTCAATAGTAGTCGGAAGCGAGATGTCGTCAATATTTGAACACTCGAAGAAAGCGTATGGCGATATTGACTTAACGCCGTTGGCAACAGTAATATGCATTTCTGCGTTATCCTTGTTGCCGTACCACGGTGTTCTTCTGTAGTAATTAGTCCAGTCAATCATATCGCCCGTTGAACCGGGGGCAATAGTAATGTACTTAAGACCGGTCATACCTCTGAAGGCATTTGTGTTAGAACTTGTATTAACAGGAATATCGCAATTAACTGTGAGGTGTTCGATATTTGTTGCACCTGCAAACGCATTCTGACCTACAGAAGTTACGCCCGACGTAATGGTGATAGATTTAACCGTTGACTGATACCATGGTGCATTGTGGTCATCCTCGTTCTTTGAAGCGATTGCACCACTGCCGAACTCAATGCTTTCAAGCGAAGTGCAGCCTGCAAAAGCGTCATCCTCGTATACAGCACCTGCCGGCACTATGAGTGTACTCAGAGATGTGCAGTCTTCAAAAGCACCCACGCCAACTCTTGTAATTGTAGCCGGAAGAACTACTGTTTCGAGATTTGAGCAGCCGTAGAATGTATAGTCGCCAATCTCAGTGATGCCGTCAGCGATTTCTACGCTTGTAATCTTGGTGCTGCCGGCAAACGGGCTATTTGTACCGAATTCATCATAGTCAGCCATCTCGCCGCTGCCGTCAATTGAAACAACGCCTGTTTTACTGTCAAAATCAAATGTTGCATTTTCACCGCAGTCGCCGGACTTATCAAGAAGGAAGTCGAGTCCTTCGGCAATAGCAGATACAGCTTTTTCATTATACGTACCTGTGTAACCGTTATCGTAGATGTCGCCGGCAGCTGCTACTGCATTTTCATACGCAGTTTCAAAATTTGCCCAGCTTTCGTCAGAATACTTGTGGTCAGCATTGCCTGCATCATAAGCATCTCTGTAAGAGTCGATTGCAGAGCGAAGTCTTGAGTAATCTGTCATATCCGACTCTTCTACTGCTGCATATGTTCTGCTGAGCGTGTCGCAAGCGTTTTTGATTGCATTTGCACAATCTGTAACTTTTGCGGGATCGCTGTAGTTGTAGCTATTGATATTTATAGAAGTTGCTGTGTCAAACGCCTCGAGTAAACTATAAACGTCAGAATAGTCTTTGTTGTAGCAATCAACAGAAGCAAGAACAGCTGAATAATCGCTGTTTGAAATGGCGTCAACAAGTGCTTTGTAGTTAATTACATAAATAATGTTGCTGCCACGCATTGTGGTTGCGTCCATTGTTGAGTTAGGGCTTTCACTTGCACATACATACCAGTGAGGCTGATACTCTTTAACATACTCACCGTCAGCAAATGTGGTATTAACGTTCATTACGTTTGCACAGAAGAAATACTGTGAACCCCACCAGAAGAGCGTGCCGTTATTTGGCAGATACTGAGAACGGTGATCTGTTGACTGATTTGCACCGTAGCCTGTGCCGTTGCTGTAACCGAATGTCTGATAGTTGGATTCAACCTGTGCAGCAAAACTCCAGTTACCGTCCTTGAGACCGTCTGCGTGACCTGAGTCGTTATCGCCGGTATACCAGTAGTCTACAAGTTTGAGGTCCGGATGGTCTGCATAATTGTCAGCCGATGCCATAGGATAGCAGCCGTAGAGGTATCTTTCCTTCTCAGTTGTGATTTTTGCGTCAATCATAACAGGCATTCTGAGCTGAGTTGTGCCGTCGTACGCAAATACCGTAGGTGCGTAGAAAAGTTCGTACTTAACCTTAGAGTTTGTGTTTTCTGCACTGCCGCAATATCCGCTTTCGGTTTCTGAACCAACCGTAGGCGAATAAATAATGTTATTGTAAGCAGTACCTGCGTATGCAGTCAGGTCGTCGCCATGGAATGAAGGAACGACCGTGCTGAATGTTGCACTGTATTTCTGCATCATGGCAGTCTTTTCAGCAAGTTGTGATGCTGCAGAAGAGATGTCAATATCTGTTCTGTTGCCGTACACGTATGAATCACGTGCAGTGATGGCAGTGTGATACGCAGCATAAGCGTCTGCCATATTTGTGTAAACAGTTCCGTCCATAGCAGTTTCATAATCTGCAATAGCTGTGTCGAGTGCATCAAGAGCATCATCAGATGCAAACGCCACAAAAGGAACTGAAGTAATAACCAAAAGCATTGACAAAATGCAGGATATTACTTTTTTGCTAAATTTTGCCATATTATCACTCCTTTATATATTAATTACATAATAACACATTGACAAAACTTAATCAATGATTTTGCAAAAAAATATGACACCCACGAAAAAAATATAATCGCTGACAGAATATACCCATGTGGCGTACAGTCACGAAAATCAGAAAAAACTCCCGACCTGTTGGCCGGGAGCCTGTTATTTACTTGTACATTGGACTTTACCTCTTATATATTATTCAGGTAAATTATCTAGCCCATTGGAGTATACCTTTCTTTAAGGATTGTTGATATTCGTTCGTACCAAGTCAGAACATTGGAGTTTTCCTTTCTTTAAGGATTGTTAGTATTCGTTCGTACTAAGTTAGAACATTGGTATATCCTCATTATATTAATCAAATTAAAACTCTACATGATTTGTTTATAGAGCATCTCTGCTCTGATTATCAGCAGGAGAATAATCTTATATAACTTTACTATTCAATTTTCAGTCGACACCTGTAAGTATTTTTCCAATCCCTGCTAATAACTTTACTCTTCTTTAACAATCATGTGATCCGTAGGTAATTCCGTTTTACCTCTGTCGACCAAAAAATCCGTTATTTTATTGGGATACTTTACAGGTGGCTGAACTATCAATCTGAAGTTTCATCATAGTTTTCAGCCTCCTTATTAAATTTGAACCTTGGCTCTAACAAATCTCCGTTTCTTAATTCTGAGCCCTCTCTTAAGTTCAACCTTATAATAGCACATCATTTGTCATTTGTCAATAGTTTTTTTGAACGTTTTTAAAATATTTTGTAAGTATTTAACAATCGCCTGTTTGCTATTGACACTTCTAATTAAATTTAATATAATATAAACAAGAAATAAAGGAGCAAAAATATGGATAACGAAATTTATGAACCCGATATTATTTCGGTAACCGACGAAAACGGAAACGAGATTCTTTTTGAACTTCTTGAAAGATATGAAACAGACGAAAACGTTTACGTTGCCATAACTGAATACCGTGACGATGAAGAGGAAATTGTTGAGGCTGATTATGAAGTGGTCATTCTCAAAGTCGTTGAGGACGATAACGGCGACGAATATCTTGAAGAAATTCAGGACGATATGGAATACGAACAGGTTTCTGACATCCTTATGGCTATGGTAGAGAAAAAATACGAAGTTGAATACTTTGAACCTGAACAGTAAATAATAATATTGCTTTAAAGTCTGTGCATCTCGACAACCAAGTGCTTAAATAACCCGAACAATTTTATTAAAGGGATTCGGACTCCGAATACGGTTTGCAGACCTCCCTTTTTCAAGGACGTTGGGAGCAGTAAAGTAAACGGGACGAAACCCACCTGCGTTTAACAGCAGGTTATCTTCAGCCTTGGCGGATGTGCGGATTTTATATTAAAAAAGGACATTCCTTAATGGAATGTCCTTTTTCATATATATATTATTCGCCACGCATACCGATGAGGTTTGCTTTGCCCTCAAACGCTTTCTTTGAAAGTGCGATTGAATCAAAGATTGACGCCTCAATATCGTCCGGAGTGCAACCGAGTTCTTTGCAGTCGTCTGTTGGGATAAAGAGATTCATATCCATAATATCTGCAAGACCTACAGGGTCGATACCTGATTCGATACCACGTTTAGCATAGTCTTTTCTCATAGTAAGGCCGAATGCTTTAAACGTCCACTTAGGCACGCCGACAATCTTTCTGTCCTCGATGCCGTCCATTGCTCTGTAAACGATTTTGAGGAATTCGCTCCAGGTCATATTGTAGCAGGAAATACCGTACGCTCTTGCTCCCTTAACCTGCTCTGCAGCACCTACAATAGCCTCGCCTACCTGACGGACCGTAAGCATTGCAGTACCGCCTCTTGAGTACATTGTAACAGGCATTTTTTCAAATCTCTGAAGCTGTTCGATAAGGATAACCCACACAGGACGTCTGCCAGGCTGTGTACCGAAGATATATGGCAGTTCAAGAACTGCAACACCCATATCGTCGTCAGCGTATTTGAATGCAACTTCTTCCTGGTCGAGTCTTGAACGAATGTAGGGATGCTTTTCGCCAAGTCGCATTTCGGGACGCTCTTTTGCAAGCCATGCAAAGTACGAGCCAAGAACTACGCATCTTTTAACTCCGCACTTCTTAGCCATAGCAAGACAACGGTCAACAGGGTCGATATTAAACTTTTTGTAAGCGTCATAAACAGGTGCGGGAAATTCCACACGCTCGTCAACGCCTGCTGCGTAAACAAATGCGTCAACGCCGGTCATAGCCTTTTCGAGTTCTTCATCGGTGAGTTCAAGGAAATTGCCGAATTCAATATCCATTTCCTTGGGAATCGGCGCACCTTCCGGAAGAGGAGGAAGGGCAATAGTTTTTACCTTATGACCTCTGTCGATGAAAATCTGAGCGGCTGCCGAGCCGAGAAGTCCTGTTCCGCCAAAAATAAGAACATTCATAAATTTTACCTCCGTTGCTGTTAACAGCATTAATATTCCATTACATTATATCACTATAAAATAGGTTAGTCAATCACGAATTGATAATATATGCCAGGTCCCGACCGTTTATAAAGCCGTCGGAATTTACGTCCGGATAATTATTGTAGTCGCTGTCGTCTGCTTCTGCTGCAAGTCGGTTTTTAAAATACTCGTTTTTGTCCAGCTTTACAACAGTTGACATATCGTTATAGGTTTGGTACACAATGCTACCGTCAACGCTGCCGAGCGAGATTGTGTAACCTATGCCCGACGCAATAGTAAACTTTGCACCGCTTGTATATACAGAATATAAATTCTGATAATCGGTTACATAAAACCTGCCGTCAAGGTAAAGCAATCTGACAAGAATATCGGTATGCGGTATCTGGTGCTGCGTGCCTGAGCTGTCATTGGCAAAGCGTGTAATCGACAGAGTCGGAGCACGAAAACTTGAGCCGATAACTGTTTCGCTTCCCGATAGGGTATGTTTTTTAAGCAGTACTGACTGGTTTGAATAGTCGGGGTCAAGATAATAAAAGTCGCCGTTTAAAATGTAAATACGTGAATTAACGTCGTTCCAGAAAGAATCATCATATGCCGTGCTGTCGGCTGTGCCTGCATCGTAGTCAGCGTAATTATAGTGGTAAAGACCGCTTTCGCTCTGGAAATAGCTGTCGCTTTTCATAAAGCAGGAATGATACCCAAGCCCATAAGTGTTATCACCTTCAACATAGTCGGCATTGTCGTATGTTATATCAACGTTATACCACTCGCCGTCAATTTTAACTTTGTTCCAGGAATGTTCCATATCGCCTGACGAGACGTACTCACAGTCAATTCCGAGCCTGTGCATAAGATATGAATAAGTGAGCGTATAACCCGCACAAACAGCTGTGTTATCCTTAAAGAAACCGTAAGCCGAATGGTAAATGTCAAGGTCGAGCGAGGCGACATAGTTACCGTTTGCGTCATAGATTTGGGGATAAACAGCATATGAGCAGATATAATCGTGAATAACAAGTGCCTTTTGCAAGTCGCTCATAGAGTCGTTTACCTCGGCAAGTGCTTTGTCCGCACCTGCATAGAAAACTTCAAGAGCGGATTCGACTTCGCTTTGAGGCATTGCATACTGCGGCACAACGGCAGTAACATTCCCTGTTCGCTCACTGTAATAGTATCTGTAAGAACTCGAAACAAAAAACAAATCGGGATTGTCATTGATTACATTTGAATAAAAAGCATCAAAGTCTTCAACCGGGCAGGACAGCGTGCTTACGTCTATTCTTGAAGAATACGCAAGCAACCCCTGATGTACATTTTCGCTGACAGTATCAGCAGTAGACGATACGGCTCCCAAATGAACGCTCTCCCCTGTTGCGATATCGTACTCACCTTCCTGCAAGAGCGTGGCTTCACCCTCGCCTGTACGTACAGCCGCCATAGATGCAAACGGCACGCACATCATAAGTACAGCAACGGCTGCACACAGTAAAGAAAATATTTTTTTAGATTTTTTCATAAAATCACCTGATTTTATAATAAATGAAAAATTAAAAAGTGTCAAGTTGTATACTTGACACTTTGTTGTTTTTATACGGGATGAACCTTATTCTCCATATCGTCGTGCTTTGAGTCGAGACCGTACTTTTTGTCACGGCGTTTTTCAAAGAACTTGACTGCAACTGCACCGAACTGTGCGTAAGAGAGAACATCCTCGTCGCTTTCGCAAAATTCGGAAATCTCGCTTCTGAACTGCTCTATTGTATCTGTGAGCAGGTCTGCAGGACGGCAGTCGATAATGTCGTCGTCGCCAACAATCTTTTTGCGGAAGTCGGGGTCGATGTCGCACGGGGTTTTGCCGTACTTACCTGCAACCATATCTTTGAACTCTTTAGTTACCATCTTGTAACGTTCGCCCATAATGATATTGAACACAGCCTGTGTGCCGACAATCTGCGACGTAGGAGTAACAAGCGGCGGATAGCCTGCGTCCTCACGTACACGTGGAACTTCTGCAAGCACTTCTTCGAGTTTATCCTCTTTGCCTGCCTGTTTAAGCTGGCTGTTAAGGTTTGAGAGCATACCGCCCGGTACCTGATAAAGCAGCGTGTTTGCGTCTACGCCGAGCATTTTCGGGTCGAGAAGTCCTTCTTCAAGATACTTCTGACGAAGCGGCATAAAGAAGTCACGGATTTCTGTAAGTGCTTTGATATCAAGACCTGTGTCGTACTCCGTGCCTTTGAGGGCTGCAACCATACTTTCGGTTGCGGGATGTGAAGTACCCATTGCAAGCGGTGACATCGCTGTATCAATTACGTCAACGCCAGCCTCAATGCCCTTGAGGTGTACCATGGAAGCAAGTCCTGACGTGTAGTGCGAATGAAGCTGAATCGGGATATTCACGGTTTCTTTAAGAGCCTTAACCAAATCGTATGTTCCGTAAGGGGTAAGAAGACCCGCCATATCCTTTATACAAATTGATGCCACACCTGCGTCCTCGAGCTGCTTGGCATAATTGCAGTAATACTCAATATCAAACACAGGACCTGTTGTGTACGAGATTGCAGCCTGAACATGTCCGCCGTACTTATTGGCTGCGTTAATTGCAGTCTGAAGGTTACGAACGTCGTTGAGTGCGTCGAAAATTCTTAAAATATCAATACCGTTGTCGATACTCTTTTTAACAAAATAGTCAACAACTTCGTCAGAATAGTGGCGATAGCCAAGCATATTCTGACCACGGAAAAGCATCTGAAGTTTTGTGTTGGGACACTTTTCTCTTATAATGCGAAGACGCTGCCACGGATCTTCGTCAAGAAAACGAAGGCACGAGTCAAAAGTTGCACCGCCCCAGCACTCGAGTGAGTGATAGCCTATTTTGTCCATCTTTTCGAGAATATCAACAAACTCATCCGTTCTCATTCTCGTAGCAATCAGCGACTGATGTGCGTCACGAAGAACAGTTTCGGTAATTCCGATTTTAGCCATTTGGTTTACCTCTTAATTAGTTCATAGTAATAAGGGTCTGACCTGCGTCAACAGTGTCGCCCTTTGCAACGTTGATTGTTGCAATTGTGCCATCCTGAGGAGCAACGATGTCGTTTTCCATCTTCATAGCCTCAAGAATGATAAGCACGTCGCCAGCCTTGACAGAAGTTCCGGCTGCAACCTTAACGTCAATGATGTTGCCCGGCATAGGTGCGTCAACCTTAACACTGCCTTCCGCACCCTGAGGTGCTGCGGGAGCCGCTGCAGGAGCAGGGCCTTCAAGTGACTGCGGTGCAGGTGCTGCTGCAGGTGCTGGAGCCGCTACCGGTGCAGGTGCTACGGCGGGAGCAGGTGCTGAGCCTGTTCCCTCTTCAACAGTTACGTTATACGGTGTGCCGTTTACAGTGATAGTATAATTTTTCATCGTTATATCCTCCTATTATTTAACAGAGTGTTTTCTTGGTAATGTAGTCTCTCTCTTGCCGGAGAGCATATCGAGTGCGGAAATGAGCTTTGCACGGGTCATATCGGGTGTGAAAACATCGTCAACCGCACCGCAAGCCGCTGCTGTGTAAGCAGAGCCGATAGTTTCTTTATATTCTTTTTCAAGGGCGGTTCTGTCCTCGCCTGCAGCAAGTCTGTCGTTCCAAAGAAATGCAACGGCACTGTCAGTGTCGAGCGGAGAGGCAACTGCCGTATCCCACGCAAAAGTAAGGTCTGCGTTTGCACCCTTGCCTGCAAGCACTACATATGCACCGCCGACTGACTTCTTGGTGATAAGGCTGATTTTAGGGCAGGTTGCCGACGCATATGCCGAAGTGAGTTTTGTTACGGCTGTGAGCGTCTGAGTTTCCTTGTCTTTTACAAAGCCGTCTGCATCAGCAACAGTTACAACGGGAATGCTGAACGCATCGCAAAGTTTAACCATAGCCTCTGCTTTATAAGCACAATTCGGACAGAGCGGATTGCCGTCAAAGGCAATAAAGCCTGCAGCCTCGCCGCCTATTGTAGCAAATGCAGTAACAACATTTGAAGCATATTCTGATTTGAGTTCAAGTACGCTGCCGCTGTCTGCAACAGCATTTACAAGAGCCTTGGCGTCGAGTGATTCGTCAACGCTGAGTGCCGCATCTTCAAATCCGAAATAACCCGAAACATCAAGGTTATTTGACGGTAGAAGTGAAACGAGAGTTTTAACGTTGCTTACTGCTGAGTCGTAATCGTCAGCAAGTATATCAACGATGCCGCCCTCGGCACTGTCGCTTGCCGAAATATCGCTTGGAGCAGTTACATAAAAGTCAGCGTCCCTGACTGCAACAACAACGTCGCCGAGATTTGCAATAAGTGCCGAAGTACCAATGCATGCACCGGCGATAACCGAAATCTGCGGTACAACGCCCGACACACGTGCTGACGCCTTAACAATTTCGCCGTAAGCGGAAAGCACCTCAAAACCTTCGGTAAGTTTAACGCCGTTTGAGTCATAAACGCCTATAACAGGATATCCCGTCTTTTGTGCGAGGTCGTAAACCTTTTTGATTTTAGCACACTGTGCAACGGTTACAGCACCGCCGCAGACATCCTTGTCCTGCGAAAAAGCGTAAGCATAAGCACCGCCTACAAGACCAAAGCCTGCCACAACTTCAATCTCGCCCTCTGACGATTTGGCATAAGGGTCAAGTTCTGTGAAGTTGCCGCCGTCGAAAAGAGCGGTCAGCCTTTCATACGCTTTTGTATTATTGCTCATTTGTGAACCTCCTTAATTGGAAATAAGCAAATCCTCAAATTTACCTATTTTAGATTATAACAATTATTAAAGTCAATATCAATAATTATTTTAAATAAAAATGAGAATTCTTGCGAATTCTCACTGTTTTTCTATTTTGTTTCGGAATGACCTGCACTTCTGAGCAGTTTTTTAATTTCCTGCTCTGAGAGTTCACGGTACTTGCCCTGTGGCAGCATACCGAGTTTGAGAGAGCCGATTGACGTGCGTTTGAGTCTTGCAACCTCGAGTCCCTGGGATTCGCAGAGTTTACGGATTTCACGGTTCCTGCCTTCGTGGAGAACGAACTCAAGTACCACCCTGTTGTCCTGCGTTTCAAGTACGGTGATTTCGCACGGTGCTGTTTTTCTGCCGTCGATTTCCACGCCGTTTCGCATATTATAAAGTGCCTCGTCGCTTACGCTCGGGCGAACGGTAACACGGTAAACCTTTGCGAAGTTATGCGACGGGTGCGTCATAGCGTTTGTAAACGAGCCGTCGTTTGTCAGAATCAGCAGTCCCTCGCTGTCCTTATCGAGTCTGCCGACAGGATAAATGCGTTCGTCAACGTCTTTTACAAGGTCCATAACGGTCTTGCGGGAAAGCTCGTCCGACACGGTTGTTACATACCCACGTGGTTTATGGAGCATAATATACACCATTTTACGCTTTTTTACATTGGTGATTTTTTGCTTGCCTACGGTTACCAAATCCTTGCGTGGATTTATTTTCTGTCCGATTTCGGCAACGTGACCGTTAACCTTTACCTTGCCTGCTTTTATAAGTTCTTCACTCTTACGGCGTGAGGCAACGCCCATCTCCGCCATAAATTTCTGAAGGCGTACTTCGTTATTTGCCATTATGTTATACCTTCCGTTGCAATAATATCAATTGTCTGAACAAACACTTTGCCGACATAGACATCCGCCCTGCCCAGTATCTGACCTTTTGTTACAGGGGCATAGGCAAAGGGATAGTAGTATTCTTTAACGGTCACGTCCGACAGCGTGCAGCACTCATATGAGTAAGCGACTTTTACGCTGTTTTTAACGGCACCGACTGTGTTTATTGAAAGCGTTTGATTTTTACTTATCCTTTTATACCACTTTTTTGCTGCATTTACAAGAGTTTTGTGGTCGTTCCAGTCGTCAGGAGCAGAAAGAGTAACGGTAACTATTACACTGCCGCCGTATCTGTAAGCACTTACAAGGCATCTGCCCGCTTTTTTAGTAAAGCCGGTTTTGAGTCCCACAAAGTTTTTGTCGTAAGACAGAAGTTTGTTGTGATTATAAATTGTCTGTACCTTACCGCTGACGGTGATTTCGGTTGCGGTAAGGCAGGCTATTTGCATAAGCGTGCTGTTTGTAACTGCCTGCGAAGCAAGGAGCGACATATCATATGCGGTGGATTTGTGCTCGCCCTCATCGAGTCGCGACGGGGTTACAAATGTTGTATCGTTCATACCGATTTCGTTTGCCCTTGCATTCATCTCTTTAACAAACTCTCTGACGCTGCCGCCAAGGAACACTGCAATTGCGTTTGCCGCATCATTACCCGAAGCGAGCATTGCACCTTTGACCAAATCAAGAAGTGAAACGGTATCACCTGTCTTAAGGTAAATAAGCGTGCCCTCTGTGCCGTAGAGCATCTCGTCTGTTACGGTTACTACCGACTTCAGTTTACCGCTTTCGCAAGCGATAAGACAGGTCATAAGTTTGGTTGTTGAGGCAATCGGTCTGCGTTTGTGCGAATTCTTTTCAAAAAGAATTTTGCCCGTTCCTGCGTCGGTAACGACTGCCGAATCTGCACTGACTCCGATTTCTGACGCAAAACAACAGCACGGCAAAAGAATAAACACACATAAAAACGCACAAAATCGCTTAAACAAAACAATCACCCGCTAATAATATGCAGGTGATTGGAGTAATTATTCTGCTGTTTTTTCCTCAGCTTTTTCTTCGCCCTTCTTTGCGTCAAGGAGTTCGGTAAGCTTATCAAGAAGTTCCGGAATCATAGCGATTGCACGGTCAGCAGATGAAGTATAGTTGTTAATCTGCATCATTCTGCACTTGCCGCCCTGAATAACAATGAATGCAACAGGGGTAATTGAAATACCGCCGCCGCCTGCACCGCCGAACAGTTCTTTATTCTGTTTTGACGGAAGGTCTGTGCCGCCTGAAGTGAAGCCGTATGAAACCTTTGAAACAGGAATAAGCGTTGTGTCGCCTGTTACCATAGGCTCGCCAATAATGGTGGATGTATCAACCATTTCACGCATTTTTTCGAGAGTGCTTTCCATTATTCTGTTAACCGGTGTTTCTTTCATCTTTATATCTCCTTATCATTATTTATGTTTTTTATTTTTTAAAAGATTTACTAAAAATACTTTGCCTGCACGCAGTACAATTCTGAGCAGCAGTGCAACGTTGATGCCTGCAATCAGCTGAAATTCGTACTCGCTGCGGGGTGCGATGAAGTCTGCAGTGATGTAGTCGTCGTACTGGTCAACTTTCATCTGGTTTAATATTATACCTTTAATAGGATAATAGTGGCCTGCGAGCGAACCGAATTTTTCGCCTATATCGGCAACATCGCCGCCGCCAATAATCATTTTAACATAAAGCGAGTAAATATGCAAACCTTTAATTAAAGTTGTTATTGCAGAATTTGCTGTTTCAATAAGATTTGTAACAAATTCCATTATTCCCGCTACGCCGTCTTCGTCCCACATCTTTTTTACAAAGTTAGGTTTGCCGTCGCTTTGAGGCTCTTCTTCGTCGTCACTGTCGGGCGAAAGTTCGCTTATGATTTCCTGTATCTGCTCGTCGGAAAGATGGTTTTCGCTGTCGGGTTCAGGGATAACAACTTCCTTTTTCTCCTCGGCAGGTTTTTCCCGTACCTTTTCGGGTTCGGCTTTTTCAAGTTCTTCCTCTTTCTTTTCCTCAGCGATTTCCTCCGCCGCCTCTTCAGCAGCCTTTTCGGGAAGGAGGATAAAGCTCAGCAGTTTTGAAAGTTCAATGTCCTTTTCTATCCACAGGACTTTGATTTTTGTTGTCCAGCCGTTATCGAATATTACCGTAAACTCGGCAGTCAGCGAAAGTATGACGGCAATTATAACAACAAGAACTGCAAGTATAATTAAAAATACTTTCATTTATTCCTCCTGTTCTTCCCTGGACGTAAGGATTTTTTCCTTCTCCTCTGACTCGGCATTGTCAAAAAGCGAAGTCTGTGAGTCGTCCCTGGATATTTTTTCTATCTCCTCGGTTTTGGGAAGGTCGGGCAGGTCTTCAAGTGAATTAAGAGAAAAACATCTGAGGAACCTGTCCGTCGTGCCGTAGATAAGAGGTCTGCCCGGGAGGTCGAGTCTGCCCTTTTCTTCTATAAGTCCCTTCTGCACAAGCGACGAAACGGGACCCGAACAGTCAACTCCTCTGACCTGCTCAATAAATGCTCTTGTTACGGTTTTATTATACGCCACAATTGCAAGCACTTCAAACGCTGCGTTTGATAGCGGTGTATTCTTTTTAATCTCGAGGAGTTTGCGTACTTCCTCAGAGTATGTTTCACGTGTGCAAAGCTGATACTTGTTGTCAACCTTAATAAGCATCAGTCCCGACTCACGCTCGTCGTACATAGCGGCGAGATAGCCGAGCATCTTGTTTACAGTTTCAAGGTCAATATCAAGCACCTCGGCAAGTTTAGTGCCTTCCACGGGGTCGCCCGCTGCAAAAAGCATCGCCTCGAGTTTTGCTATGTAATCATCTGTTTTATTCAACTTCTTCTACCTCGTTAACAATCTGTACAGACGGGTTTTGCATACTTCCGTCAATTGTAATTTTTTTGGTTTTGGCAAGTTCAAGCACTGCAAGAAAAGTGGCAACCAAATCGCTTTTTGACTGAGCACCGTCAAACAGCGTTAAAAACTGCACCTTTTTGCCGCTCCAGAGTTTACGCATTACCGTGCGTACTTTTGACGCAACGTTTACGAACTTGCGTGCGACAATAACTTTAAACGAATCAATCGGCGGCGGAAGGCGTCGCTGAGCCTTGCCCGCAACATTGATATAGGCGTTGAGCAGTTCTTCGCCTTCGTGAAAACGTTCGTAGTCGTAATTCACCATTCCGCCCTGAGGCTGACGGACATAGCGGTTAAATCCTTCCGTTTGGTGCGAAAGCTTTTCCGCCATAAGTTTACAGTCACGGTATTCGATAAGTTCGCCCGTGAGTTCTCGTTTGAGTTCCTCAGCTTCCTCGTGACGTGGCAGGAGCGACACGGTTTTAATATATATAAGTCGTGCAGCCATTTCAAGAAAATCGCCTGCGACTTCAAAATCCGCCTCTTCCATCTGACGAACATAATCAAGATACTGATTAACGAGTTCGACAATCGGAATATCGTTAATATTTAGTTTGTGCTTGCTGATGAGGTGAAGGAGCAAGTCCATCGGCCCCTCAAACACATCAAGTTTGTAAGTCAGATTGTCCATTAAACAATGTCTCCGAAAACTGCTTTTGGAATTATTGAGATGAGTTGTACCATAATTTTTGAAAGTCCGCCGATAACACCGCTGAGAGCACCTGTGAAAAGGAGCAACATAAGGGCTATCATTACGTATCTTTCGTACATCATATATTTGTAATACACCTTGTTCGGCAGAACTGCTGCAAGAATTTTTGAGCCGTCAAGCGGCGGTATTGGCAGCAGGTTGAACACGCCGAGTGTGATGTTTATATACATAGAAAAGGTGAAGAACAGCAAAAACAGATACGTCACTTTATTATCGCCGCCGAAGTATGCTGTTGCGTAGAGTGCAAAACAACTTACAAAAGCCATAAGGATGTTTGAAACAGGACCTGCAAACGCCACAAGAGCCATATCTCTTTTTGGGTTTTTAAAGTGCCGCATATCAACGGGAACGGGCTTTGCGTAACCGATACCGAAAAGGAGTATCATTATCATACCGATTGGGTCTATATGCTTAATCGGGTTAAAGGTCAGCCTGCCCTCACGCTTAGCGGTTCTGTCACCGAGTTTATAAGCAATAAAAGCGTGCGAAAGTTCGTGTACAGGCGAGCAAATGAATACTACAAAGCAACCCGACAAAATAAAAATTATTGCACCGAGCGTATCTCCGCTTCTGATAAAATTTAACAATGAGAACATATTTTCACCTGAATTTTGCTTTAATCATACGGTCGTTGCCGTACATATCTTTTTTTACTTCGCAGACTGCGAAGTTTGTTAATACTTCGGGAACAGATTTCCCCTGCTCATTGCCGATTTCGAGCAGCAGTGTTCCGTCAGATTTAAGATTATCCATTGCCAGAGAATTAATTGCTCTGTAAAAAGCCAGCCCATCCTCGCCGCCGTCAAGAGCCATTGAAGGCTCAAAACCGACTTCACTCTGGAGACTTGGAATATCGCCGCTTTTGATGTACGGCGGATTTGAAATAATAATATCTGCCGCAGGTAGATTAAGACTTTTGGTTATATCGCCTTCAACCACGCTGACATTTGAAACGCCGTATGCGTTTTTATCAAGGTATTTAAGGGCTTCCTTACTTTTTTCAACACAGTAAACAGTGCTGTTTGCAAGTTCTTTAGCGACGCTGACGCCAATACAACCCGTGCCTGCACAGAGGTCATAAATAATCGGAGAATCATACTCTTTTGCAACTGTTAGTGCAAGTTCAACAAGTTCCTCTGTTTCGGGTCGGGGTATAAGAACTCCGTCGCCCACAAAGAAAGTGCTGTTGTAAAAATCCCACTTGCCTATGACGTACTGCAAAGGCTCGCCGTTGATGAGTCTCAGAAGCGGCTCGGTAAGTATATAATCTTCAAAATAATCTTCCTTATGCAGTCTGAACTCGCTGTTATTAATCCCAGCAAGCGTACACACAAGGCAAAGCGACTTGAAGTCAGCCTCGTCAACTGCGTTTTTTTCAAGACAGTTCAGTGCATAGGAATATGCGTCGTTAAGCGTCATTATTTAATCTCGTCATCCTCGGGGTTTTCGGTAATAACAGCCATCAGTGAGGCAATACCAACTTCGATAATATCGTCCTCAGGCTCTTTTGTGGTAATACGCTGCATCCACAGACCCGGTGCTGAAAGTATTTTTACAAGCACATTGTCGTGCCTGCCTGCGTAGCGTATAAATTCGTAACCGATGCCCATAATAAGAGGTATCATCGGAAGTCTGATAAGTACCCACAGGATAGTAATTTTTTTGATTTCGTCCGGAACAAAGAACGACAAAACCGAAATTACAAATATGCTGAGTATAAGCATTACAAACATAAACGACGTGCCGCACCTTGGGTGAAAACGGCTTGAATTACGCACATTTTCTACGGTGAGTTCGAGTCCCGATTCGTAGCAGGCGATTGATTTATGCTCCGCACCGTGGTACTTGAACACACGCCGGATTTCTTTCATCTGCGAAACGGCAAACATATAAAGCACAAAAATAATGATTTTGAGCAGTCCTTCAAATGTTCCACGCCACGGCTCGAGGTCTGCGGCGGTGTGGGTGTTGATAAGTTTGAACAGCAGCGACGGCAGATATGCAAAAATGAAGAATGCAAGTGCAAATCCGAACACTGATGCAATACCCGTAACAATGCCCATAAGTTTATCGCCGAGTTTGTTTGTGAGCCATTTTTCAAACTTGCTCATCTCAGCCTCTTCGATTTCTTCCATACCCGAAACCTCAGCGGAGTACATAAGGCATTTATAGCCTGTAATCATCGACTCAACAAACCCTACAATACCCCTGATAATAGGAGTGTTCCAGAATTTGTTTTTGTCACGAAGACGTTTTACCTCGTGATATTCGGTTAATATTTCTCCGTCAGGCTTACGTACTGCAGTAGCCATACCCTTTGGGCCCTGCATCATAACTCCTTCAATAAGTGCCTGACCGCCTACTGAAGTTCTGTGACATTTTTCTGGCATAATTATGTCGCTTTCTATTATTGTGGTTTTGCAATTTCTTCTACGGGGAGCTGAATAGTTACAAGAGTTCCCTTGTCTTTAATGCTGTCTATATCAAGATAGCCGCCGTGGAGATTTACTATCTCAGCGGTTACGGCAAGACCTATTCCCGAGCCACGAACGCTCATATTTGCCTTGTAAAACTTTTCTTTTACGTGTGGCAAATCTTCTTTTGAAATACCGCAGCCCTGGTCTGCAATTGCTATCTGAACAAAGTCTTTGTCGTCCCTGGTTATAAATTCGGCTTTTACAAATATTTTGCTGCCCGGGCGTGAATACTTGAGGGCATTGTCAAGAATATTCATAAACACCTGTTTGAGCCTGTTGGGATCTGCGTTTGCTACCGAAGGTATATCGGGTACGCTGTAACGCACCTCGTAACCCTCACGGACAGCACGTTCCCTGAACGTGAACAGAGTTTCCTCAAGTTCGGCAAGGATATCCGTTTTTGTGAGTCTTAGTTGCATTCTGCCACTCTGCAGCCGTGAAAAGTCGAGTAATTCCTCAACAAAGCCTTCGAGTCTGCCCGCCTCGCTTACAATAACCTGCAAGCCCTTTTGCGTAAGTTCGTCAACATTATCCCTGTTGCCGAGAGTCAGGGTTTCGCCCCAGCCTTTAATTGATGTGAGCGGAGTTCTGAGTTCGTGTGAAATAGTTGAAATAAAGTCGTTTTTCATC
>SVQF01000031.1 GCA_015065445.1 Oscillospiraceae bacterium
AAGGATTTGATTCGTACATTAGCTACATACCTCCCTTACATTTCCCAAGCTTCAGGCTTCTGAGCCTCGTGCTTGTGTTCTGCATTCTTGTAAATCTTACATCTGGTGAGCTGCTTTCTGCCGAGTGTTGTGTCAGGAATCATACCCTTAACAGCAAGCTTCATAGCAAAGTCGCTCTTTTCCTTCATAAGTGTGCCATACTTAACCTCTTTGAGATTACCGATATAGCCTGTGTGGTGCTGATAAAGCTTCTTGTTAAGCTTGTCGCCTGTAAGAACAGCCTTGTCAGTATTGATAATAATTACAAAATCGCCGCAGTCTGTGTTAGGTGTGAAGATTGGCTTGTGCTTACCTCTGAGAAGTACAGCAGCCTCTGCAGCAACTCTTCCGAGCGGCTTGTCAGCAGCATCAATCACATACCACTTGCGTTCGATTTCGTCAGCTTTTGGCATAAATGTTGACATAATCGTTTCCTCCAAATAATTTTTAGTGCTTGCATATAATACCAAAACACAATAAAAAAGTCAACACTTAATTTAAAATAATTTGGCGTTGCTCTGTTTTTCTCTTGTTTTCTCGTTTTTTCTATGTGTTTTCTCGTTTATAATTTACACAAACAGCAGGCAGCGAAATCAATAAATAGTATGGTTTATAAAATACTTTTCAAAATATTATACAAATTTCTTGTATATATATAAAAATAATGATATAATAAACAAAATAATAATTAACAAGGAGAGAATGTTATGACTTGTAAAAACTGCGGTGCAGAACTTGAGCAGGGTGCCGTATTCTGTGCTTCCTGCGGTGCCAAGGTAACACCCGAAACAGAACCCCTCGCAGCTGAAGAAACTGTTGCTGCGGCTCAACCCCCGGCTAACGAAGAGGCTGCTCCTCAGCCCGAGGTTGCTGCACCTCCCCAGCCACAGCCCGTTGTTCAGCCCGAGCCTGCTGTTCAGCCACAGGCTCCCGTTTATCAACCGCCTGTTAATCCGCAACCTCAGCTCGCTTACGGTGCGGCTCCCGCACCTAAGAAAAAGGGCAGTGCACTTAAAATCGTTGGCATTATCGCTTGCGTAATTGTCGTGCTTGCGGTTGTTATTTTTGCGGGCAGGAATTTGTTTGTAAAAGCAGCAGTCGGCGAAGTTAACTACTACCTGTATTCAGAGATGAACACGGTGGGTGAAATCCTCGACGACAAGGATTTTGCAGCACTTTTGGGCACAAAAGAGGCTACCTTTGACGCCGACGGTTCTATTGAAGTTGACGGCGAAGCTGTTAAAGCAAATATGAAAGGTGCTTTCAGCCAGAAAAAGGATAAGGCTACATTTGAGTTTTCAGGCAAAGGTGCAGGTGCCGATATGGGTACTGTCACTGTTAATTACGGCGACGGAAAACTCGGCATCAAGTCGGGTGAAAACGAGGTTACAATTCCGCTTGAACTCGGTGAAGCGAACAAGTCCGACTACGCAAAGCTTATTAAGAGAGTTTATCCGATTATTAAGAACGTTGAAAAAGACAACCGTGACAAGATTACAAAGAGTCACGAAAAAATTGACGGCAAACGCTGCAGAGTTGTTACCGTTGAGTTAACCGAGAGCGAATTCTACAATATTATGGCAGATATTATTGAGGCTGTTGCCGAAGACGACAAACTTCTTGACGAGGTTAAGCAAATCGCACTTGATAACGCTGCTCTTATGGCAGAGTATCTTGGCGAGGACGAAGATATTGAAGACACTATTGACGAAGCGTTTGATAACTTTGCCGATAGTGCTGACGATTATGTACAGAGCCTTCGTGACTCTGCAGAAGAAATGGAAAAGAGCGACCACGAAGATACCTACACCTACAAAGTTGCTTACAAAAACGGCAAGACCGTTTATCAGAGAGAGTTTACGGTAAGCTCTTACACATGGGGTACATCCGAAGACGGCGAAGACACCTTTACACCTGATGAATACACTTACACAATTACAACCGACATCGGCAAAAAATCTGCCGAAATCACACTTGAAGAAGACGGCGAGGAAATTCTTACCTGCACAAAAGAAAAGTCGGGTAAGTACGTCGAACTTAACATCGAGGGCAACATTGACGGCGATACTTTTAAAATAAGTTCTGACAACCTTGGCGTTGATAAGGTAAACGGTGTTGCAGTGCCTGTTGGTACAATTGAGTTTGTTGCTGATGAAGTAAGCGGCACAATCGAAATGGAGGCAGGCGACAACTTTACAGTAAATGCGACTGCAAAATACGACGGCGAAGAAACGTTTAAACTTTCGCTTGACGCAGAGCTTGATAAGAAGGCTGACCTGTCAGATTACGAAGAGCCTGACGAGGACGCAAAGGGCAGTATTGACTCGCTGTTCGGCGATATATTCGGAATGGGCGGCGGCTCAGACTACGACGATTACGACTACGACGATTATGATTACGGCGATTATTACGGATAATTAATGACTTTCGGAGTTGCTCTGCGGAGCAACTCCGATTTTATATTATTTTACTCTTGACAAAATCGGATATTGTGTTATAATAAATAACGCTAACGGGAGCATAGCTCAGCTGGGAGAGCATCTGCCTTACAAGCAGAGGGTCACAGGTTCGAGCCCTGTTGTTCCCACCAAAAAAAGACACCCAACAGGGTGTCTTTTTTTGGTGCTTAGTACAGCTCGAACCTGTGACGGGATAGGGAGAATTTGACGCATAGCGTCAAAGCTCGACTGAGAAAAGGTCCGGTGGACCTTTTCGACTATCCCTGTTTTTTTGCCCGCTGCCTCTTGCTGCTTGTAGGTTGGGGCAATTGCTCGAACCTGTGACAAGCTGCTCCAAATCTTTGATTTGGGAGAAACACAATCAGAATGCTTATTGACAAAGGTAAGCTTCCCGTCTTAAAGGTTGGTCGTAAAACAATCATTCGCAGAGATACGCTTGAAAAATTTATGACCATCAACGAAGGCAAAGACTTACTTGAAATTGACACAGTCAATGAAGTACAATAGGCATAAAGGAAAGAGCAATAGCAGAGTGAAATCTGTTATTGCTCTATTTCTGTGTATTCACATTTTCTTCATCATGGGTTTTAGGGTGTCCCTAACAAGTACTGTTTTTGCTCCGAGGGAGGAGTAAAAACGGTCTGCTCGCTACGACAATGCAGATGGTTTTTGAGGGTAAAGCCATCTCGCAAATCAATCGTTTTTCGCCTGTATTTCCCCCCAAAAAGGGTAAAGAAAAATCGCTTTTGTCCCCCTAATATCACTAATTAATTGCTGTTTTCGTGGACAAATTAGGGTGGATACATTACTTTTTTCCGCCGAAATGAGATAATTCACTTATGATATATGAGTTGCAATTAATATTTATTTCGGTTATAATATAAACAGAAAATCTTTTAGGAGGTGGAAATATGTGTACTCAGAATACTTTGAAGCTCGTTCTTGACAAGGTTTGCGATCAGGCAAAGAGCGTATTCGGAGATTCGCTGGTAGCGGTTAAGTTATACGGATCATATGCTCGTGGCGACTATGACGATGAATCAGATATTGATATTATGATTATTGCAGATATTTCACCCGAAGAAAGAAGTGAGATTAGGGCACTTTTATCCGACTTCACTTATGATTTAGACTTGCAATATGACGTTCTTCTCTCTGTTTTTATTCAGGATAAGGACACTTATGAGAGGTATAAGGATAGCTATCCGTTCTATAGAAACGTTGAACAGGAAGGGGTGGATTTAGTTGCTTAAAGAAGAAAACATCGCTCTTTCAAATTACAGAATTGAAAAAGCAAAGGCGTGTTTGAAGGCTTCAAAGATACTTTTAGATGACGAATGTTATTCTGATAGCGCTAACCGTTCCTACTATGCTATCTTTCATGCCATGAACGCATTAAATGCGTTGGATGATGTTGGGTTCAAAAAGCATTCGGGCGTTATGTCTAATTTCAATCAGAAGTATATTAAGACCGATATTTTTGAAAAAGAATACGGCAAAATAGCAAATTCAGCGTTTGAAATCAGAAAGGATAACGATTACGCTGACTTCTATGTTGTATCAAAAAAAGAAGTAATTGAACAGCACGAAAACGCCTTCAAGTTTGTTGACAGAATAGAAAAACACATCAATAATAAAATCAAAAAGGCTTCGGAATAACTCCGGAGCCTTTGTTACTGCAGCAAATATCTGTGTTGTTTTTTATACTTATAATCCATTTTCGTGAGTTCATAATAGTTATTTGTTTAGGTGCTTCCCAAATAGTTTTTTATATCTTTCAGTATTGTCCAATATGTTTTCAGCTAATTCATCATAAACGTTACTATCATAGTCCGCGATGTTATTATATATGAATAACATTACCGTCAGGTAGTATAGGAGCAAAAAAGCATAGTACGAGTTTGCAAATGTAGCCATATTTGCCATACTACTTTTCGAGATCGAAATACTTGATCCGTGCATTGTATCGTTTCGTAGAGTATATAGAAAACCGGAAACAATAATATGAAGTTTTGTATTAAAATCAACATTATATTCTGTGTTATTTATTTCAAAATAGCCTTTATCTAGTATGTGCGTTTTAATAAGCATACTAGGTTTACGAATTGTATTATTGTAATTATTATAATCACATTCACCAAAGTGTGAAATTAATGAATCAATGACAGATTTTCTTGTGCGATTAATTCTGTCCCCCGGGTTGTCATGTACAAATCGCCTGTACGCCAGGGTTGAAGTATCATTTAATTTTAAATACATATATTGGCAAGTTTTTAGTGGAACAGCGGATAACAATTTGAAAAAAGCCTTGTTTAATCTTGGATTTGATAATAGTGTTTGCTGCCAAATATTATCGCATAACCACCTGCTACGATTTGTAATATTATCCTGACACATCTTATGTGAATATATATCATAAGCTTGCACAAATAGTTTTTGCATTGAAATAATTATTTTTTGAAACGATTATTGGAATTTCTGCAAGGAAGGTTGATTGCATACCGAATGAAAATATGATAAAATATAATTAATTAATCTTTACACAAGTAAGAAAGAGAGATTCTTATGTCATATATAGACGATAAAGTTCGGGAAGTGATTGATAATCTTCCAAATGAATGTGCATATATCGATTATAAAGAAATACCATATTTAAAAACTTATTATCATGATTTGGTCAAAGATGTTATTGCGATGCTTAACTCTTTAGAAGCAAAAGGTCACGATAAATTTATTGTTTTTGGCATAACTGATAACAAAGAAAAAATTGGTATTGAGTCTTTTTTGAGAGACAGCAAAGAAAAATTTGATGATGCTATTTATCAAAACAGCTTTGATAAAATATTTCCACGTCCACATATCCAATGTGGGAAGATTGAATATGAGAATCATACATACGGCTATATTTACATAGAAGACAAATTAAACACAGCTGATATTTATGAAGTTCAGATAATGGTGTTGACGAAAACGAAGTTTTAATGGTTGCGTCAAAAGATTATAATCTATTAGGATTATCTTTTGAACAAGCATCAGAGAAGCAGATAAATAAAATAGACTATAAAAACGAGAAAAACTATATTTTTTGCTATAGATATGAATTGGCTAATTAATAAATGAAACATAGATTGTTGTTTATTTTACTAGTTTTTTTACATTGCCATAATAACAGAAAAGTCTCGGTAACAATTAAGGTTAAGTAAACATATGCGTATTTTAATTCTTGATGACGAGCAGAAGTTCGTTGATGATTTAAAATTTCATATTGAAAAGTATATGGCAACTCACTTGATAAGCACGGAGATAACCGCAACTGTTTCTCCTGATGAAGTGCTTGAAAGCGATGCTGCGTTTGACCTTGCGTTTCTTGATATTCAGATGCCCGGTGCTGACGGCATAACCGTTGCCAAGGCTCTGCAAGAGCGCAACAGCAGAACGATAATATTCTTCGTTACTGCCTTTGACGAATATCAGGACGAGGCAATGGACTTGCATATCTTCCGTTTCTTTGAAAAGCCGTTTGATGAAAACAGGCTTTATTCAAGCCTTGATAAGGCTATGGAATATCTGAACGAAAGCTATGTTGATATTTATCTTGAAAACGGTGGCGAGAGCGTCCGCATGCTTGTTGATGATATTATCTACATCAAACGGGAAAACAGAAAGATTACTGTATTCACAACCGGCGACACATACACAACAAAAGGCAGCTTTGAAGACCTTGTTTCAAAACTGCCGAACACATTTTTCTATTTGGTCCACAAATCGTTTTTCGTGAATATTCACTATATCACCAAGTACAGCTACAAAGAGATTTATCTAGGCGACACCCGAATATCCGTAGCAACCCGCAAGCAAGCAGATTTTCACAAATTCTGGTTTGATTACCTGAAGAGGAGATAAGTATGACAAATTATATTGTTCTGCTTTTTGCATATTATATTGAAGCATTAACTATTTATATTTATTTTAATGGTAATTATAATGCAAAATTCAAACCTGCACTTACTATTCTTGCAGGTCAGGGCTTTATGGGATTATCATTCTTGTTGAATATTCCGTTTGTAGTAAACATCTATATCGGATGCGGCTTCCATCTTGAAGCGGTTGAGCACGTCCTTAGCCTCAGGTACTGTATTCTTTGCCATTTTGTTACACCTCTTTTGCTTTTTATTGCAGGGCACATTGATGCACAACGTCCTACGCCCTGCAAACAACTGCCTTGCAATCTTATTATTTGCACCACATTCGCAAATACAAGTTGTAATTTTTGACAGTGTTTTAATAATATGTTATAATTTTCTCAGTTAAAATATGAGGTTTAGTTTATGAAACAGCAGAAAATAAAAATGAAAACCTGGAATAAAATCATCATAATCACGACCGTTGTTATTATGATACCTATTATTGTGTTTTTTACTTTCGTATTTGTAAATTTGTTCAAAAACACGTCGTCGCCCGCAACTACAACTACCGCTTCGGCGGAGAAGGAAGTGACGTACATTGATTTTGAAAAATCGGAAATCAAAAAAGCTGGCTGAAGGTAATGTAACCGTTACAGAAATCACGTCTGATTTCGGCAACATCAAGATTAAAGAAAAGCTAAACGAAAAAGGCGGTTACGCTTTTTCAGAATACTATTGCATTGACCATGCGTTAAAGGTCATGAATTCCGTTGAAGTACGCAGAAAAACAAGCACCGACGTTCTTTATTCCGCCAACAATATTGACGCCGACAAGCTGTACTCTACCATCCTGAAAAACAACGAGCTGTCAAAGAATGAAAAAGGCAAGAACAAGCTCAACACATTCTATTCGGACGCTACGAATGAGGAAATCCGCAAAATCTGCAATCTGCTTACAAAGACGATTAACGACACAAAGGACGACCGTGATATCACCGAAACCGCCTCCGTTCTGTCACGTCTGAAAATATTCCGCCACAACACGACATCCGTTCTGGCAGGCGTCAGCCAGAATCTCGTTTTCTACTTCAATCCCAATATGATTTCGATTAATAAATCCATTCTGTCTATCAGCGGAAGGAACAATGAGGAATACGACGAAAAGGTGCTAACATTTGTCCACGAAATCGAGCATATCAAACAATGGGCTTCGTCCGACGACAACAACGATAACGGAATGGAAGCGGGATTCTGCAGAAAGTATGACAGCGTTCCCGTCAATTCCCTGTGGGATCAGTGGATTCTCGAAGCGGCGGCGGAAATAAAAATGACTGACTATCTTAATACGTCCGCAATGGTTTACGCAAAGAAGATAAACTATGCAAACTCTTACATGATAAGCGAAACATTCGGCGATAACGAGTATGAAGCATTAATCAACTCGACATTTGAAAACGACCTTGACGGCGCTTTTAAGGTGCTGAACATCAGCAGTGACGAAGAGAAAGCAGACTTTCTCAATATGATGTACAGTATTCAGATTTCTCAGTACGACTGCAACGATTTCTGGGATTATTATCAGAAGCAGATGGGCAAAACTCTCGCCGATGATGAACGCACAGGGCTGAGGATGGATATACGCACCGACATAATTTACGACCTGACGAAGAAATACTATAACGATCTTCTGACGGGAATAAAACACAGAAACATACGCGATGCCGAAACGGTGTTTTATCTGATGAAAGTCTGGGAGCTTGATTGTTGCACCCATATGGTTTATACAAATACAGACGCATACGAACACGCCCGTGAATATATATTATAGCTCAACGAGATCAACGAACTTATAATTCGCGAACTTGCCGTAAACACAGGGCGGAGCTACGACGATACGCTGAATGAGTATTACAGTTACCGCCCGAAAATGACCGAAAACAGCGTCACGAAGAAGAATTACCGATTCTACGGAATCGACGAAAAGAAGGAAGCACTCATTGACAAGTGTTTCGACGGCTACAGCGTTACATATTTCTGCGAAATTCACAACATGGCCGATTACATCAGAAACGAAAAAGCAGATTAACATACAACAAAAACGGACTGCCCCACGGATTCACTCCGCGAGACAGTCCGTAATATTTTTACCGTATTACTTAACTTTGATTGTTACGGTAACGGTTTTAGTAACGGCTTTATAAGTCGAATTACCTGCTGCGATAAAGCTTACTTTGTCTTAACTGATTTTGCTTTTGACCAGCCTGAGTAGTATTTCTTTCCGCTTACGCTTTTGTAAGTTCTGATACGAACGAAGTACTTCTTTTTTGCCGAAAGCTTTTTAACGGTTACTGCCGTGTACTTGTTGCCTGACACGGTTACAGTCTTCTTGCCCTTGGTAAACTTGCCGTCCGTTGCAAGCTGAATCTGGTAACCCGAAGTGTTTTTCGTCTGCTTCTTCCATGTGATTTTTGCAGATTTTTTCAGAGGCGTAAGCTTTGAAAGCTCGGTCTTTGACGGTACGAGCTTTGCTACAGTTTTCTGCGCTGTAATTACTTCACCGCACACTGAGCAGTGAGTTCCTACCGTTTTGCCTGCTTTTGCAAAGGTAGGTGCAACTGCCTTGTCGGTTACAGGAGTATGCGTTACGCAGGTGTTATTGAGAGTAAGAACATAATTCGGATCAAGGCAAACGTGAACTCCCGATATTTTCAGATAATATGTACCCGTATTAAGGAGATAGGTTATACACTTTGTCCGTTCTTTAGTCTCGTATGTTCTGAGTTGACCGTTTTCATCAGTATAGAACTGACTGAAGTTGCCGTAAGCATCTCCGTCGAGAGTTATTCCGTTATTATCAATCTCATCGCCGTTTGTATTATATACTGCCGATGACAAGTCGGAATATGATCCTCCGAACGGAGTTGATGAAGCGTTAACAAATCCGCATTCTGCAAAAATACTTACGTCAACATAGCTCTTGCACGAAAGGGTGAACGAGTAATAATCTTCACTGTCGTCAATTCCAAGCATACCCTTAACGGCTGTTTTAAATGCAAGCGGATCTGCATTTTCAGTCGAATTATTGTTCACATTATAGCTTTCTGCAAAAGTTTCATCAGAGCTTACAAAATTTGGTGTAAATGATAAATTCGTATTTGCAACCGTAACGGTGACCGTATATGTTCCGCTGAGGATATAGCACGGCATTTTTTTCGATTGACCAACAATTATATTGGCAGGATTGGCGGAATATGATTCGCTATATACTTTTTCTGACTTTGAATTAATAACAGATATTGTGTACTCTTCGTATTTATTAATCACCAAAACGTTACCGTTGCCTGATTCATCAGGATTTTCTTCATGCGAAAGGTTGTCAAAAGTGACCAATCCTGATTTCGGCAGTGTAAGCTTATATGAAACGCTGCTGTCTGTCGAACTCGAAACAGAATACTTCTGTCCGAAATTCATTATTTTTGTAGTATCCGCACTTGCGATCACCGCACTGTTAACGCTGATTAACAGCACGAGTGAAAGCATTAAACTGATAAATCTTTTCATATTGACTCCTATATTATTTGGCTTTATCAACATTGATAATAAATCTGAACGATACGCGGCGGCTTGCGGCATAGTCAATGTTGCCGTCCTTGTCCTTTACGGGTTTGCTGTTCGAGTAGCCGACAGTTTCAATCGTCTTTGCAAGTTTCGTTGTATCAACGCCGGTGTCCTTCGACAGGCAGTAATCCTTAACGTTCTTTGCACGCTTTTCGGAGAGCGGCATTCCCTTTTCGTATGTTACGCCGTCAACGGGAGCGATATGACCCTCAACGATGGTTTTTGAAATAAATCCGTCGTATTTTTCGTTAAACGCAATTGAAGTATACGCCTTGATGAACTTGTTGAGGAACTCCTTACCGTCTTTGGTAAGCTCCGCTGAGTCGCCACCGAAGAGAACGGTCGTATCCATTGCAAGCTCGCCCGTCTTTTTGTTAACCGTAACCTTGATACCCGCTTCTTTAAAGGCACTTGCAAGGTCGTCATAAAGGTCCGTCTTCTTCTGCTCAATCTGCTTGAGTTCAGTTTCGTTCATATCCTCAATGAGACTGATGTCAACGTTATTTGACAGATCTGTCTTTGTATAGTCGAAATAGTTTGTCATATAGTAATAAACATCTGTGCCGTCTGAAAGAATAACGCCGTCATCACCGCAAAGGAAGCATGCATACTGATATGTCTTCTCGCCCGTTTCGTACGGAAGAGTGAATGTAAACAAGCCGTCCTTTCTGATTTCAAGAACGCCGTCGAGAGAAGTCGTCTGAGTCACGCCGTCCTCATCCTCATACTCATAGTTAACCGTAAACCACGGGTCGTCATCCTCGGACCATCTGTAAGAAAACTCAAAAATTCTGTCAATCTGAGGTGAATCGCTGTTTACATAGCTTGTAGCATATATGTATTCCTCTTCGCCGCTGTAACTGTAGTTAGAATAAAGTGTGGTGCTTGTACCGTTGTTTGTGAGCGTCAATCCTAAGCCTGAGAACGAAAAATCAAATTCCATCTTAACGTCTTCAAGGAGCTTGTACTTGAGCTTCTTGGTGTCATTGTTATACTCGTATTCAACGCCTGTAAGGATAAGCTTGTTACCCTTCACTTCATACTTGAAATCGTGCGACGTTGTAGATGTTTCGGTAGCAAATGTAACTTGAGCCCAGTCGTACTTTTTCTCGTGAACGATACCTCTGTCGTTCGATTCGTAACCTGCTTCCATCATTACGGGAACTGCAGAAATTTTCGCATCCTTGCCGAACGGATCGTCAATAAAGGTTGTTTCTTCTCTGAACTTTGTGATTGCTTCGTTGTCTCCGGTATTCTTGAACCAATCCGGAAGGCAAACCTGCAGTTATGTCACAATACCGCAGGTTTGGTTTTATTATGTCAAATTGTGTAATTCCAGAATTTTTTTCGTCGCCTTGGAAATCTCGTAAATAATCTGTTTTTCCCGAATATTACAACTCTCTAACAAAACAGTAAATTCATTGTAATAATCTGTACTTTTTGCGGGAATATTGCCGAGAAGAAGTTCATCAATTCCTACTTCCATTGCATCAGAAATCTTGATTAATGAAGACAGACTCGCCTGCTTTTTTGCATTTTCAATATATCCTATATAGACCGCTGACAGTCCTGCTTTTTCTGCCAGCTGCTCCTGCGAAAATCCGTGCATGCGTCTGATTTCTCTGACACGCGCACCCAGTATTTTGTAATCAAAATCCACTTTAATTATCCTGCTCAGTTCACAAAAAAGTTAATACGTATGTAACAATAGTTGATTAGCATAACCGCGAAAAAGTAATAATATTTTCCAAAACGTGCCATCACAAAAAGTATAATATCACATTCTGAGATATCTGTCAATCGCACTGTTTTTAGATACTACAATCAAAAGTAAGAACTAAAATGCGAGGTGATTTAATGCGTCTGCGTGATATGCGGGAGGACAACGATTTGAAGCAGGAGCATATTGCAAAACTGCTCAACGTCAAGCAAAATACATATTCGCAATACGAAAACGGAAAAAGAGAAATCCCGCTTCAAATGCTTTGGAAGCTCGCCGATTATTACAACACCAGCATTGATTATTTGATAGGAAGAACCGACGAAAAAGACTTTATTAAGCGAAAATGATATCGCATTCTGCAAAACAATAATATGATATAATAACTCATATAAAAAAGGAACGATCGTGTATCGTTACTTTTTGTATGCTATGTACTTAAACGCCCAGACTTGCATATTTGTTCTAATCCGCAAGGCACATAATTCCGACGCCCTTATGGGTATCTTTCTGCAGCATTTCGAGCGTCATAATTTACGAGAGCATAAAGTTCGCATCTGGGTTTTCCATATGCTTGATAAGGTTATTCAGCTTCATAATCGTGAAGGCGTTCGACCAGAAAATGACCTTCATCCAGCCCTCTTCGGGAATGTCGTCAATCGAGTCGACGTACTCGTGGCTCGATTTGTCAACGCTCGTGGTGATTTTCTGAAAGAGACCGCTCTTAACAACGTAAACGTGGTCGTCGAAATAAACGCCGATATCCACGCTTTTGAAAAGCTCGTCAAATTCGGTAGAAATATATTTAACAAGTGATTGTTTGATATATTTATTAAGCTTGCTACTTGCTTTTGAGTTAGTTCTTTATTTCTTCTGCATTGAGATATTATTTCAACAACCGCTTTTCGTGTGCTTATAGCAAGGTTTGTGCGCTCGTCAACAAGTGTGAGCAAAATACCGTCAATTTTCAGGTGGCGGTTAATCTGTCTTTTCACCTTTGAAACCGTCTGAACGAGCTGCGTCATACCCTTTGCAGAAAGATAATGCACCTGAACGGGAATAATTACGCTGTCGACTGCTGGGAGAGCATCTGCCTTACAAGCAGAGGGTCACAGGTTCGAGCCCTGTTGTTCCCACCAAAAAAAGACACCCAACAGGGTGTCTTTTTTTGGTGCTTAGTACAGCTCGAACCTGTGACGGGATAGGGAGAATTTGACGCATAGCGTCAAAGCTCGACTGAGAAAAGGTCCGGTGGACCTTTTCGACTATCCCTGTTTTTTTGCCCGCTGCCTCTTGCTGCTTGTAGGTTGGGGCAATTGCTCGAACCTGTGACAAGCTGCTCCAAATCTTTGATTTGGGAGAAACAGTCCAGTGGACTGTTTCGTAGCAGGTTGGTCCTTTTGTACCGCCGCCTTACAGTAGGGTGCGTTGGGGTAACACCCAACGGGGCGTCCGTCATAAAGAAAGTGGCTGAGTATCAACTCAGCCACTTTCTTTAATTGTCTCAACAAATCAGAAGTTGTCGGGTTCAATTCTTTTTTACAACCGCACCGACAGGACATACGGATTGACAGTTTCCGCAGTGAAGGCAGTTGCTCTGACTGATAACGGCAGGAATGTTGCTGAAATCAATACAGCTTTGCGGGCATACCGTGCCGCAGGTCTGGCAGCCGATACAGTTGTCATTAATGAAGTATCCCTCCTGTGTTTGCTCAGCACCGCCAAAGGTAAAACTTGCTCTTTCAATCGGCTTTTTGGAAAGGTCAAACCATTCACCTTCACCCTCGTAGAGCTGAAAAACGGTCAACGCTTGTCTTGATTCCTCTGTCGGATAAATCTCAAGCATATACGGATTCTTTTCAAGGAGAACAGGCAGTCTTTCGCTGCCGATTTCCTTTACCTTACCTCTGACGGATACGGCAACGCTTGTCATCGTGCTTTCGCCTTTAAGTGCCGTCAGCGAAAGATAACCGCTTTGCACCAATCGTTTGTAAAAGCTTTTGCCCTTTGCCGTAAGAAAATATAAGCCGTTTTCGTCCGCATCCATCATATCCACGGCACAGGTAACGGGCAAGCCGTTTTCATCCACGGTTGCCACAATGGTTGAGTGTATTTCATTTACAAGATATTCAAGATAGTTCATTTTTGTAAATCCTCAAGCACGGTATTAATATCGCCGTCAATGCAGATTGACTGCTTTTTGATTTCCGTCGGTGCGTCTGCTTCGCCTAAGTTAATGCAAACATAGGTGGCGTTTTCATTCTGTGCCGTCCATTTCCAAAACGGGTACTTGATGATAACGGGTGTGTTGTAGCCTACGCCGAGTTCAAGATAGACGATTTTCATTCCCTCGTGGCGGCGGATGAAATCCTCGTACTGATTGCAGGCGACATACCAGCCCTCGTCCTGTACAAAGGTGTCGTCACAACGAAGATTAGTCGTCATCGGCTTGCCGCAGACGGGACATTTCGGCACTAATTCCGTCGGGATTTTCATATCCTTTTCGGCGGCATACATCTCTTTGATAATTTCTTCGTTATCGTAGGTCTGCTGATGACAGGGCTCGCTGCACTGAAACAGCCCATAATCGCCCTGCGTATAGAACAGTCGTTTTTTGTCAAAGCCCGCACGCTGGAAGCAGTGGTCCACATTGGTGGTAAGCACGAAATAGTCCTTATCCTTCACAAGGTCAAACAGCTTTTGATAGGTATCCTTCGGAATCGGCATATAGCGGTTGATATAAATGTTTCTTGCCCAGAACGCCCAAAGCTCCTCGGGACTGTACTTCGCCATAATGAAACCGCCGTAGTACATATTATCAAAACCGTACTTTTCCTTAAAATCGGAAAAGTATTTGTCAAAACGCTCGCCGGAATAAGTCAGCCCTGCAGCAGTTGAAAGCCCTGCACCTGCACCGATAAACACCGCATCCGCTTCGTCAATCGCTTTTTTGATTTTGTCAATCTTTTCCTGATAATTATCCTTTTCAAATAACATTTATACCACCGCCTTTATTATAGCATAAGTGCACGGCAAAAACAATTTGCGTTGCGTTTTGAACATTATGGGAGGCTTCCCTCTGCTCTTGACTAAATTGTAACGCTCGTGGTATACTTTGTAAAGTAAGCACAATAAAGTGCCGTAGTTACCAAAAAGTAACTATTGTGTGTTTATGCGGCTTTGCGGCTGAAAATTTTTTGGAGGAAAATGAAATGGAAGCAAAAACAGACGTCAATGCTTTACCTGCCTGCCCTGTTGAAACGACCTTAACGCTCATCGGCAGTAAGTGGAAGGTGTTAATTTTAAGAGATTTAATTGACGGCAAAAAACGCTTCGGTGAGCTCAAACGCTCCGTCGGCTCCGTATCGCAAAAGGTATTAACCGCACAGCTTCGGGAAATGGAAGCGGACGGCTTGGTTATCCGTACGGTTTATGCAGAGGTACCGCCGAGGGTGGAATATGAATTGTCCGAGCTCGGAATGACCTTGAAGCCGATTCTTGACAGCCTGTGGACCTGGGGAGAGGAATACAAAGCCAGATATGCAAAATAAATAATCGCCTTCAAAACGAAGGCGATTATTTATACTATCTCGAGAAATTAGAATTTGTCTTATTAGCAGATCATATTATAGCACCATAAACAATGTTCCTGCACCTATCAGGATGCAGCCTATTACGGATTTCACCGTAAATTCCTCATGTAAAAATACAAACGCAAGAATAAGCGTTACAACAACGCTCAGTTTGTCAATAGGTACAACCTTTGAAACGTCCCCAAGCTGTATTGCCTTATAATAGCAAAGCCATGAAACCCCTGTTGCAATGCCTGACAGAATCAGGAATATCCAGCTTTTTCTGCTGATTTGGGATAAGCCCGACTGTGTGTTGGTAATAAATACCATAGCCCACGCCATAATAACAACTACAATGGTTCGTACCGCCGTTGCCAGATTTGAATCCACACCCTCGATTCCGACCTTTGCAAGAATAGATGTCAGTGCAGCAAAAACAGCGGACAGTATTGCAAATATAATCCACATATTCATTTTTTACCTCCACAACTTCCGATTTGTCGAGTTCATTATATCACTGTTTTTAGTAAAGAGCAAATATGTGTCACAGAGTACAGCGAGCATAGGTTTTGTACTGCCAAAACCGGAAAAGAAAACAGACCGAAAGAGAAAACAATCTGCCGTTGATGAAATAAAATTAATCCACATACGACGCAGGAGTATTTCATTGCGAAGCAATTTCATATTCCGAAGGAATATTTCTTTAATCCGCAAGGATTAATTTAATTGGGAGAACCTTCTTTACGAAGGTTCTCCCACTGCGGTGTCTTTTTTTGGTGTTTAGAAGCAGCTCGAACCTGTGACAAGCTGCTCCAAATCTTTGATTTGGGAGAAACAGCCTATCGGGTTGTTATTCTGCGTGAATTATGCCGAACAGTTCACGGATTCTGTCCTGCTGTTCTGTGAGATATAAATATCCAAACAGTGCCTCTATTCCCGTTGCGATGTGGTACTCGCCCTGCGACGCAGATTTGGGATTGTGACCGACCTTGGCATTTCTGCCACGCTTGTATATAGCCGCCTCCTCTTCGGTGAGGCGGTCTTTTATTTTATCGTACGCAGCCGTCTGTGCCTTTGCACTGACGAATTTTACGCTCTCTTTGTGAAGGTCGTTTACAGGTCGGTTAGCCTCTTTTACAAGCATTTCACGTACAATCATATCGTAAACGCAGTCGCCAATGAACGCAAGGTTGAGAGGGCTGAGTTGCTTGGGATTAATATCTGTTTTAAAAAATGTCATAATTATTAAGGTATATATTCAAATTCGATGTCGTAGAGCGAAACAATGTCGCCCTCCTGTATTCCACGTTCTTTAAGTGCGTCAAACACGCCGCTTTTTTCGAGTACACGCTGCATATACTGAAGCGACTCGTAATCTTCGGTGTCGATTCCCTTTAGCACCTTTGGGAACCAGTCCGCCTCAACAAGGAAGTATCCTTCGTCCTCTTCGGTAATCTTAAAGCCTGTGTCTTTGCCGATGATTGCCTCAACAGGAATTTCCTGAGCCTCGTACTCTTTGACGGGCGGCAGGTCTTTGAGTTTGTTCCACACAACGTTCATAAGTTCCTGCGTGCCTTCCAGAATCGGAGCACAGATTGAATAGTACTCGTAACCCTTGCTTTCAACATAGGACTTGAATTCCTCTATCTGCTCAGGCTCAGCCATATCAATCTTGTTGCCCGCAACAATCATAGGACGCTCTGCGAGGTCGGGGTTGAACTTAACAAGTTCTTCGTTAATCTGCTCAAAATCCTCTATCGGATTTCTGCCTTCGTGACCGCTGACGTCAACAATGTGAATAAGCAGACGGCACCTTTCAACATGACGTAAAAACTGATGACCGAGACCTGTTCCCTCGCTTGCACCCTCGATAAGACCCGGGATGTCGGCGATAACAAAACTGTTGCCCTCGCCCATAGCGACCACGCCGAGATTAGGCACAAGAGTTGTGAAGTGATAATCGGCAATCTTGGGTTTAGCCTGCGACACAACGGAAATAAGACTCGATTTACCTACGGACGGATAACCCACGAGACCTACGTCCGCAAGCAGTTTGAGTTCGAGGTTGACCTCCCACTCCTCGCCGGGTACACCGGGCTTGGCAAAGCGTGGTACCTGACGGGTAGGCGTTGCAAAATGGGGATTTCCCCATCCTCCTCTGCCGCCCCTGGCTGCCACAAAACGCTCGGTTTTGCTCATATCCGCCATAACGGCGCCGCTTTGCGACTCACGGATAACCGTGCCACGTGGAACCCGTATTTCGAGGTCCTGACCCTTCTTGCCGTTACAGCGTCCGCCCCTGCCGTTTTCGCCGTTTTGTGCCTTGTACTTACGCTTATAGCGGAAGTCGGCAAGCGTTGCAAGGTTGTCGTCAACAACAAAAACGACGTCGCCGCCCTTACCGCCGTCGCCGCCGTCGGGTCCGCCCGAGGCTACATATTTTTCACGGTGAAACGCAACGGCACCGTCGCCGCCGTCACCCGCTTTAATCATAACTTTTGCTACATCTACAAACATAGTTTATTCCTCTTTGCGACAAAGCCGCACTGCGTATCTGACAACGCTCGGCACAAGCACTACCGCTCCGTAAAGCGTTACCGCCGCAATAAACAGCGGAAAAAGTGCAACAATTAATATCATCTGTTTTTTTGTGAGTTCGTCCACTTTTAAAAAAGCGTTGCAAAAACCTGCGTACGACGAACACGGTACGAGCGGAAGCAGCATACCGAGCATAATAATATGATTTGTTTTAAACATTGCGGTACTCTGCCTGCTACTGAGTGCAAAAATAAACGCCGTCAGCAGAATTGCCCCCGCCGCATAAAGCAAAAGCAGGGATAACAGATACCGTTTTGCAATCTGTTTTTCGTTCATAGCAATAGATTAACATTAAAAGTATTTATTGTCAAATACTAAAACTATCTTTTGTCGTCAATGTACTGAACTATTACTATGCCAAGCAGTTTGCTGATTGCCGTGCAGATAACTGCCGCAATTAAAGCGGTTACAATGCCCGACATAACCGAACTGCCCGAAGTACCGATTTGCAGCGACTTGGCTATATTATGAAGTCCGCCCGACTTGTACTGCATATAGGCAAACAGTGCCGTAAATCCAAGCGGCACAGCCGAACTCAAAAGACGCAGAAAAACATTGTCCCTGTCCCTGCGGGAATAAGCACTCAGCACGCTGCCGAGAATACTGCCAAATACCAAAACAATCCAGCTCATAATTCCTCCAAAAATAAAGACCGAAAAAATTTTCGGTCTGCCTGTCTGATATTACTTGTGGTTTTCTGCGAGGTACTCTTTAATCTGGCTGAGCACTGTGTCGCTGTCGATTCCGTGAACCATACAAGCCTCTTCAAGTGTTTCGCCAATTGATGCAGGACAGCCTACACAATGCATACCGCTTTGCATAAGTACTACCGCAATACCTCTGTCGTATTCAAGCATATCGCCCATTGTTGTCTGCTTTGTGATTTCCATATTTATATCCTCCGTTGAATTCCTATATATTTAATAGGTTTTACCCTATGGCACATAGTAACACAATAATTATTTTGTGTCAAGTACATATTTTTATAATATTTAATTGAAATATTCTTTAAGTAGTGATAAAATAGTTAAGTGTACAAAACGGAGGACAAAAATATGTATAAAATCGGATTTGACAACGACAAATACAAATCTATGCAGTCACAGCGTATACGTGAAAGAATAGGTGAGTTCGGCGGCAAACTCTACCTTGAATTCGGCGGCAAGCTGTTTGACGACTACCACGCATCAAGGGTTCTGCCGGGATTTCAGCCCGACAGTAAGCTGCAGATGTTACTTCAGCTGAAGGACGAGGCTGAAATAGTAATTGTTATCAGCTCGCAGGACATTGAAAAATCTAAACGCCGTGGCGACCTCGGCATTACATATGACGACGACGTTGTTCGCCTTATCGGCGAGTTTACGGGTATTGGTCTTATGGTCGGCAGCGTTGTACTTACAAAGTACAGCCACTCGGCAAAGGTTGAGGAATTTGAAAAACGTCTTAACGCAATGGGCTACCCCGTATACCACCACTATATGATTGACGGCTATCCGTCAAACATCACTAAAATTGTCAGCGACGACGGTTACGGCAAAAACGATTACATCAAAACAAGCCGCAAACTTGTTGTTGTAACTGCACCGGGACCGGGCAGCGGTAAAATGGCAACCTGTCTGTCGCAGCTTTACCACGAAAACAAACGTGGAATAAAAGCAGGCTATGCAAAGTTTGAGACCTTCCCCATCTGGAATATTCCGCTCAAACATCCCGTTAATATCGCCTACGAGGCAGCGACTGCAGACCTTAACGACGTTAATATGATTGACCCGTGGCATCTTGAGGCATACGGCAAAACAACGGTTAACTACAACCGTGACGTCGAAATATTCCCTGTTTTAAAGGCAACCTTCGACAAGATTTACGGCGAATGTCCGTACAAATCGCCAACCGATATGGGCGTTAATATGGCGGGCAACTGCATTATTGACGACGACGCCTGCAAAGAGGCGTCAAAGCAGGAAATCATAAGGCGTTACTTCACGTCGCTTTGTGCCAACGCAAAACTGCCCACCAACACCGATGAGGTTTACAAACTCGAGCTGCTTATGAATCAGGCAGGAATCAGCACGTCGGACAGAGCCTGCACGGTTGCTGCCCGCAAAGTTGAAGAAAAAACGGGTCAGCCCGCCGCTGCAATAGAACTCAACGACGGCACCGTTATCACGGGCAAAACGTCAGACCTGCTCGGCTGTTCATCGGCAATGCTGCTCAACGCACTCAAGCACCTTGCAGGCATTGACGACAATATTCTGCTTATTCTTCCCTAGGTTATC
>SVQF01000032.1 GCA_015065445.1 Oscillospiraceae bacterium
GCCATCTCTTCAAAAGTGTCGTCAGAAAACAGCCTGCCGTCGTCAATAAGCGACTGAATATCGTCAAAGCACAGGTCAATATCCTCGCTTGTAACGTCGTCTCTGTCAGCGTATTTTTCAAGAATAAACTTTTTAATATCGTCCTTAGTGTGTGTTTCGTACATAGTTATAATATCATACGCAACCTCGTCAACGCTGTGAACACAGCCGCTGTTCTGGTCAATAATGATATTGTAACCGTTCATCTTGTATGCGTGAATCACTGTTAAATCTCCATATAGAAAAACGGCGGTCCTGCCGCCGTTAATTCCGTTTTCTTATTTGTTCTTCTGCTCGCACTTCTGATTTGCTACTGAGCAAGAAGTTTTGCTTGCTGACTGGCAGGATGTCTGACACTCGCCGCAGCCGCCCTTCTTAGCAGATTCGCAAAGGTTTCTTGAGCTTAAAGTATTAATTCTCTTCATAGTAAATACTCCTTTTCAAATTTCTTAAATATTATAGTGTATATCGGTCATTTTGTCAATACTTTCGGCAAATTGCCGCTGTCGCTGATTACATTTACACCCTCTTTTAAAAGTGCCGTTACGTATGCAATAATTTCCGGGGTAATAATTTCACCCGGAACAATAATCGGTATGTCGGGAGGGTACGCAAACACGTATTCGGCAGCCGTCAGCCCTTCAGATTCGTTAATATCGGTAAGGCTACCGCCACCGTCAACTGCGATTTTTATTAAGCCGTCCACCTGCGGCGGCTTTGCAAATCGAAAATTTCCGCTTTTTTTGTCGCACTCCGTGTCAACGCCGATAATCGCCATCTGCAGTTTTAACAGTTCATCGTTACTGTCTGCAACGGACGTCATAAAAATCAGGTGTTCTTTGCCGACTGCCTCCATTTCAATATTGTACCTGTTTCTGAATACTTCTGCTGCTTCGGGTGCAGAAATACCTGCACCTGCGGTGGATACAACAACTTTGCTCAAATCGTCGCTATGCTTTATTCTCAGCCACTTCAGACCCGTGCCGTGAAGTTCCTTCAGTTTAACGTAGTACCGTTTAAAATCTTTGCCGCAACTGTTCAGATAACAGGTGCATATGTCAACCGAGTTCATAAGTACATAACTCGGCGAACTCGTTTCGAGAATGTCA
Organism: Oscillospiraceae bacterium; assembly: GCA_015065445.1. Classification (GTDB taxonomy): domain Bacteria; phylum Bacillota; class Clostridia; order Oscillospirales; family Acutalibacteraceae; genus Eubacterium_R. Next base: position 1,149 of record SVQF01000032.1, read on the forward strand.
ATAAATTTTTTATAACGGTCAGTAAGTTTTTCGTTATATATGTTTGCAACCGCCGTCTGCGTCAGTGCGGGCAGAGTCTTGTGCAGGCTCGAAATTACAATGTCGCCATGCGGATAAGCACAAAACGGCTTTATGCCAAGATGTGCTCCGTGTGCTGCGTCAACAATAAGTACAGCGGAAGTATGGATTTCACTTATAATTCCCTCATAGGTGGGGGAGGTGATTACAACAGCCTTTGCCTCGGGATGCAGCGACGTAACACGGTCCGCTTCGCCCTGCGTAATATTTGTGTAGTAACCGCATTCGCAGTCAAATTCAGGCTCAAGATACGCAATGTTCAGTTCAAGCAAAAAGCAGGCGTTAAACACGCTCTTGTGGCAGTTTCGTGCAATAATTATAGTGTCGCCTCTGTCACATACAGTAAATATTGCCGCAAGAATACCCACGGTTGAACCGTTTACAAGCATAAACGATTTTTTACTTTTGTAGTGACTTGTAAGTCTGTTTTCAATATCAAGCAGCAGTCCGTCGGGACTGTGCAGATTATCAAATCCGTCAATTTCGGTTATGTCAATCTCTGCACCTGCAATGCCGAATTTTTTGTTTCGCTTATGACCGGGCATATGAAACGGGTAACGCTCAAGATTATTAAGTTCATCGTGTAAGCTCAATTTTCTCCCTCCTCATATTTGTAAATCCAAGCATAACGTATCCTGCAAAAATCGGCAGTGCTTCAATCAGTCCCGTTTCTTTAAAAATCAGGAGCAGCACCAAATCTGCGGCAAGTATCATTCCGGTGATTATGGCAAACACTCTGAACACCCGCCCTTCGTTGCGGCACAAAACAAACAGTAAAAACACCGTTATTCCCGTCGCTGCAGAGAACACGAGCGACCCCGTGCAGTGCAGATAATAGTCGGGCTTTATGTCGTAATCAAAGGGGAACGCAAGCGTCATTACCATTCCTGCAAGCGATAATGCAAGCAGCGGAATGTATGCCTTAGTGCTTGTATACCGTCTGTATGCAAGCACAATTCCAACAGCGAGTACAGTGTAAGTAAGCACGCCCCATATTACAAATGCAGTGTAATGTTCAAGCCCTATTTTTGACAAAGCTCCGCTGTTTTTGTACGGCACCCCGTAATGCATATACCATACGGTGTAACACGTAGCAATAAGCCCAAGTGCCGCAGTAATATATCTTTTTATCATAAATCTATATCAAGCTCAACAGGGCAGTGGTCAGAACCAAGAATGTCGGTGTGTATTTTTGCGTCAGTCAGTTTGCTGTCAAGCCTGTTTGACGTAATAAAGTAGTCAATACGCCACCCTGCGTTCTTCTCCCTTGCCTTGAACATATACGACCACCACGAGTAAACACCCTCGGCATCAGGATAAAAATACCTGTAAGTATCAGTAAATCCCGCATCAAGCACATTTGAGAACTTGCCACGCTCCTCGTCGGTAAATCCTGCGTTTTTGTGATTTGTTTTAGGGTTTTTAAGGTCAATTTCCTTGTGAGCTACGTTCAGGTCGCCGCAGTAAATTACGGGTTTCTTTTCGTCAAGCGACTTGATGTAAGAAAGAAAGTCGTCCTCCCACTTCATTCTGTAATCAAGCCTTGCAAGTTCACGCTTTGAGTTCGGCACGTATACGGTCACAAAGTAAAAGTCCTCAAACTCAAGCGTAATAACCCTGCCTTCCTTGTCGTGTTCTTCAATGCCTATGCCGTATGTAACACCAAGGGGCTCAGCCTTTGAAAACACAGCGGTGCCCGAGTATCCCTTTTTCTCTGCATAGTTCCAGTAGCAGTTGTAACCGCTCGGAGCAAAGTCAATCTGTCCCTCCTGCAACTTTGTTTCCTGAACGCAGAATATATCTGCGTCCGCCTCTTTGAAAAAATCTTCAAATCCTTTGCCCACACAGGCTCTCAGCCCGTTGACATTCCAAGATATAAGTTTCATATTATCACCACCGTAATATTATATAACTATTATAATAGAAAAAGGGAACAACTGCAATAGCCGTTCCCTTAAAAATCAGAATGTAATAATTCCGTTACCGCCGTTTGCAAGCAGGAAAGACGCCGCAAATACAAGCGAAACAATTGTCATAAGCTTAATAAGAATGTTGATTGAAGGACCCGAAGTATCTTTGAACGGGTCGCCCACAGTGTCGCCTACTACGGCAGCCTTGTGAGCCTCAGAACCTTTGCCGCCTTCTCTGAGTCCCTCTATGTACTTTTTGGCGTTGTCCCAGGCGCCGCCCGAGTTAGCCATAAATATTGCCATCATAACTCCGCTTACGAGTGCACCTGCAAGCAGTCCGCCGAGTGCCTCAACACCGAGCAAAAATCCGATTACAAGCGGAGTAACTACTGCCATAATACCGGGCAGAATCATCTCGTGAAGTGCAGCGTTAGTAGAAATTGCAACGCAGCTCTTGTAGTCAGGCTCTTCGCCTCCTTCGTTTGAAAGAATACCCGGATGCTCTCTGAACTGACGTCTTACTTCTTCAATCATCTTGTTTGCTGCCTTGCCAACGCTGCTCATTGTGAAAGCAGAGAACAAAAACGGCAGCATACCGCCTATGAACAGACCAACAACAACTTTTGCGTCAAGAATACTCATACCCTTTGTGCTGATGTTTGTTGCCTGTGCGTAACTTGCAAACAGTGCAAGTGCCGTAAGTGCAGCAGAGCCGATTGCAAAGCCCTTGCCTATTGCAGCGGTTGTGTTACCTACTGCGTCAAGTTTGTCGGTAATCTCTCTTACCTCAGGCTCAAGTTCGCTCATCTCGGCAATGCCGCCTGCGTTATCAGCAATAGGACCGTAAGCGTCAACAGCGATTGTCATACCTGTTGTTGACAGCATACCTACCGCAGCAAGAGCAATGCCGTAAAGTCCGTAGAACTTGAAGGCAACAAGAATACCTATTGCAATAAATACGATGGGGAAGCAGGTCGACTTCATACCAACCGAAAGACCGCTGATAATATTTGTAGCCGCACCCGTCTTGGACGACTCGGCAATTTCTTTAACCGACTTGTACTGCTCAGAAGTGTAAATCTCGGTGAGTTTACCGATTATTGTGCCAACAAGCAGTCCTGCAAATACGCATGCAAAACCGTTCCAGTTTCCAAGCAGTCTTACAGAAAGCAATGCACCTACGCAAAGCACAAGTCCTGTTGTAAGGTATTCACCGATGTTGAGCGACTTCTGCGGATTTTTGCCGCCCGAATTAGCAACAACTACTGTCGAAAGGATTGACGCAATAATACCTGCCGCACAAAGTATAACAGGGAAGAGTGCCATTCTGAGTCCGACTTCGCCTTTCTGAAGCGAAAATGCAAGAGTAATTGCAGATACAATTGAGCCGACGTACGACTCAAAAAGGTCAGCACCCATACCTGCAACGTCGCCAACGTTATCGCCAACGTTGTCCGCAATAGTAGCAGGATTTCTCGGGTCGTCCTCGGGAATACCTGCCTCAACCTTACCCACAAGGTCGGCGCCTACGTCGGCTGCCTTTGTGTAAATACCGCCGCCCACTCTTGCAAACAGTGCAATAGAAGACGCACCAAGGCTGAAACCTGTAAGAATATTAAGCATAGATGCGTCGTTAATAAGATTCGGCTGAGTTTTGTATACAATAAAGAATATTGCGGCAATACCGATTACACCGAGACCTACAACCGAAAGTCCCATTACGGCGCCGCCCGAAAACGCAACTTTGAGTGCTCCCGAAATTCCGCTTGTTTTAGCAGCGTTTGCCGTTCTTACGTTTGCTCTTGTTGCCACTGTCATACCAAAGTAGCCTGCAAGTGTAGAGAATAACGCACCCAAAAGAAAGCACGCAGCCGTCTGTACATTAATAAGTATAGTAATTAATATTGCAAGTGCAATTACAAAGAATACAAGTATTTTGTATTCCGAGTACAAAAATGCTTTTGCACCGTCCTCAATATTTTTGGCAATTGTCTGCATACGCTCATTGCCTGCGTCACGCTTGTTAATTGAAAGTGCAGTGTAAAGTGCAAATGCAAGTGCTGCAATACCAATTGCCGCAGCGGCAATTAACAAAGCGGTGATTGTTGTTGAAATCATTAAATCACATCCGTTTCTGTTTTGTTTATATAAAAGGCGACTATGCCCAGCCGCCTTTCCATATACATATTCAATTATTTATAAATTATTCTTCAATGCCTTCAGCCTGCTGAGCGGCATTGATTGCTTCCTGTTCCTTAAGTCTGTCTGCACGTATGTCTGCAAGTTCTACAATCATTTCCTGCTGAAGCTTACCGTGAATAGGATACAGTATAAACGATACGCCGTAAAGTCCTCTTGCGAGTGCAGGCAGGATGCAGAATACAGCCCAGATACCGTTGAGCATCTTCGGGTCAGTCTGCGGAATTGCGTTACCGAGTGAGTCGGTAAGAGGTATGTAGTTAATCCAGGTGAGCACCATACCCGAAAGCCAGCCTGTAATTGAAGTAGCAAGTTTGATGAAGTAGCCTTGAACGGTTGTAACAAGAGCCTCGTTTCTCATTCCGTGTTTCCACTCCATCCAGTCGAGTGCTTCGGCTGTAAGAATAGGGTTGGCAACCTGAATGATTTTGTTAGGCAGACCGCAAAGGGTAAGACCGAAAATAACAAATACAAGGTTAGCGATTTTATGCTGCTCAAATGTCTGTCCAAACGGGTGATAACCGATGATGAACAGTGCCATATAAGCCACAAAACCAAACACACCTGCAATAATAGCCGTAAGTCTTGCACCGAGTTTTTTAACCATCTTTGCTGCAAGCGGTACCATTACGTAGTTCGGAATACCTGTGAAAAGTCCACAGATAGTCTGGTTCATAAGTGAACCCGTGTTGTTAAGCCAGAAGTACTGCTCTGACGAGCCGCCGACTGCCTTGAAGTTGTTAAAGAACTCAGCAAGAATTGTAACAAGCAGGGGTCTGTTTGAAAAAATGTTTTTGATTGACTCAAGAACAGAGGTTTCGTTCATTTCTTCACGGCTCATAAGCGGAACTCTTTCACGCATATTGAAAAAGCCGAACACCGCAAAAACTGCGGCAAGAATAAGCATAAAGTAAGCAAATCCGCTGTAAATACCAATCATAGTAAACTTAGGGCTTACTTTAGGCAGTACCGTTACAAGTACCGGTACAAGCGACGGGAGCCATGTTCCGAAAAGTTCAAAGAACTTTGTAATTGTAATAAGATTATTACGTTCATTGGTGTTTGGCGTGATGTTGTAAATCATCAGACCCCACGCACCGAAGTAGCTCATACCGAGTCCGTAAATAATTATAGCGGCAGTTGCCCAGAAAACCTTGAATCCCGAACTCAGATGTCCGCCGGGAACAGTGAACATCATATATCCGCCTAAAAGCCAAAGCGGCAGCGGAACAATGAAGAACGGTCTTACGCGTCCCCACCGTGTTCTTGTTCTGTCGATAATAAGACCCGAAATCGTGTCGTCAACCGCATCGTAAATCGAAGCGAACAGGTTTATGTTTGCGTAAGCAGTCGTATTAACTTTGAGGAACTGAATCATAAAGAACTCTTTGAATGCAGATGTAAACTGTCCTAAGTTCTTCTGACCAAAGTTAACAAGCACGTAAGCTGCAATCTCTTTTGGAGTAAGATAATTCTTCTTGGTATACGCAAGCTTGTCGAGTGCTTCTTCCTCTTCGGTAGTAACTGCGTCATTCACTACAGATTCCGCCAAAACTATTCCCTCATTTCTGCATCGGAACTATAATTGTCCGATTATTAACAACAATATATTATCATAGTAATAACAATAATTCAACATTTTTTTGCAGAAAATAATTAATTAAATATTAACTACATTTATTATTGACATTCGACACAAAAGAGGATAAAATGTTATTTGAATAATATCCAAAAGGGGTGTCACTATGGCAAGTACCTGTCCTAATTGCGGAAGGCGTCTTCGCTGGTATGACGTTAAGGCAGAGTGTAAGGACTGCGGCGTTTCTATTCCCAATTTCAACTGGGAGGCAAGGCTCGAAGAGGATGCTGACCTCGCTGCCAAAAAGTCGCTTTCATTCCACAGAACAATGAATATGTTCAAGTATTCCATCTGGGGTACAAAACTTCGTATAGTAAGAATTATAATGTCGTTTTTGCCCGCAGTCGGATTTCTTCTTCCGTGGTACGCTATCAAAAGCGACGCACAGAGCATCGGCATAGATATGTTCGGTATTTTTACCGACGGCAATTCGCTTATCGACCTGTTCAAAGCGTTCTTCGGTAATATGAAGTTGTTCTTCTTAAATATGGGATACGAAGGTTCAAACGGCGTGCTTACATTCTCAATGCTCGCACTTCTGTTTATGCTGCTCAGTGCACTCTTTATTGTAATCGCATTCTTTATGATTCTGTTTACAAACAAACACCCCAAGTCAAAGCTTATGGTAATCTTTGACGCACTCAGTATCTGCAGTGCAGTTGTTTCGTCAATCCTGTTCACAGTGGGTATGAAGGGTGCCGCAAATCAGCCTGCGGTAAACTTCGGCAACATTCCGCTTTACAACATCAGCGGTAAGGTTATGTGGGGCTACTTTATTGCTCTTGTGCTGCTGTGCGTAGCATTTGTTTTCAACTTCCTTGTAATGCGTGCCCCTGCAAAGAGCCACGAAGAACTTGAAGAAGAGCGTCTTGCCCGCAAGGCTGAAAAGGAAGCAAAAGAAGAACAAAAGAGAATTGAACGTGAAAAAGCTCAGAAAGAGGCAGAGGAAAAGGCTGCCGAAGAGCAGGCACGTATTGTAGCCGAGGCAAAAGCAAAGCTCGAAGCCCGTAAAGAAAAGAAAAACAAATAATCTTAGGATGGTAATATAAATTGAAACTGATTGAGTTAAAATGCCCCAATTGCGGTTCAACTATGAAAGTTGAGTCGGATAAAAGTGAAGTTACCTGTGAGTTTTGTGATACAAAATTTGCAATAGATGATGAAGTGAAAAAAGTCGAAATTGATGATGCAGAAAAAGCAGGCTATGACTTTGAAAGGGGCAGACAAAAGGCAAAAAAAGAGCAGAAAGCCAAAGACAAGGCACTGAAAAAAGAAATTGCAGGCAACTACAAAATACAGAGAAAAAAAGCCTGGATTATAGGTGGTATCCTCTGCACTCTTCTTGTAGTAAGCATTGTGTTTTTTGCTCTGTTTAACTTAAGTCAGCCGTTCTTTACAAAGGTATCTATCGCAGTAATGCCCGAAACAATTACCTCTGAAGACGGTTCTATGACCTTCTATATTGAAGAAAACAAAGATTTTGACGCAGCAAAGGACGACCCGTCCGCTGCATACACAACTTACTATTATGACCAAAACGACAAAAAGGTTGTCCTTCCCGGCGGTATGTATATGACAGCCGAAGAGTTTGCCGAGTCAAAGCGTGCCGACAAAAAAGGCGTTACAGACGACGGCACGACTGTTGAAGACGGCGTTAAAACCCGTGAGGGCAAAGGTCAGGCTGTTCTTGTAGGTTTCTTTACAGAAGGACTTGAGCGTGCCAAAACTATCAGAACGGTAATCGACGTAATTATGGCACTGTTCATTGTCTGCTTCCTCGCATTCTTAATATATCTGTGGTATATCAACTGGTCAATCAGACAGGATAAAAAGCAGGTTCTTCTTGACGAGGCGGAGGAAATCCTCAGTAAAAAAGAGGACAGCGAAGACGAATAATCATTTTATATGTATATTTTTTACGAAAAGACTGTGTTTTTACACAGTCTTTTTGTTTTTTTGTTGACTGTAATGCATCTAAAAAGTATAATAAATACGAATAGTAATTAAGGGGAGTGTTTTTATGAAAGACATCAAAGCAAAAGCTGTCAGCTTTGTCGGCGATGTTAAAAGTTACTGGTCCAAACCGCCCAAGGGCAGATATATGACCTTCAAAGAAATAGGTGCTTATGCCTTTGGCGGTATTGGTGCGTATTTCATCATTCAGCTCGGCTCAACGCTTATAGTCAGCACCACAAATATTATTGTCAGTACTGCAATAGGCGTAAGCCCTGCACATTCGTACATAATTTATCTTATTGCAACAATTCTTAACGTCCCGCTGACAGCCATCAGAGCAAATATGGTAGACAATACCCGAGGCAAGGGCGGTAAATACAGACCTTACCTGCTGTCCATGGGTATTCCCACTGCGATAATCGCACTGATTTACGTCTGGTTCCCGTACGAACTGATGTATTCGATGTTTCCGGGCAAAACACTTGATTATGAAAACGGCTACTGGATAAAATTAATCGTTGTATTTTTGTGCAACCTCGCACTGCATTTCTTCTTCAACTTCTTCAGAGATGCTTACGAAAACCTTATCCACGTGCTGTCGCCAAACACTCAGGAGCGAACCGACGTACTTGCAGTAAAAGCGGTTGTTTACTCTCTCGCTCCGTCAATTATGAATTTTGTAAATCCGCTTATCGCACAGATTGTCAAAACAGACCAGTCCGATATACTCGTTTACAGAATTGCCTACCCAATCTACGCAGTAATAGGTATCGCTCTTACAATTGTTGTTTATGCCAACACACAGGAAAAAATCGTTCAGGCAAAAACGCATACAATCCAGATCAGATTTATTGACGCACTCAAGGAAGTTGCAAAGAATAAGTACTTCTGGATTATTTCGCTTGCAGGCTGGCTCGGATTCCTCGAACTCGCTTATTACAACATTATTTACTATAACCAGAATTACGGTAAAACAGTCAGTCAGGCGACTTATGGCGTTGCATGGGTTATCATCGGCAATGCGTCGCTATGGGGTATGATTGCAGCACCGTTCTGCGTAAAGCGTTTCGGCAAAAAAGCAGTGCTTATCACCGTCAATATGATGAATGTTCTGTGCATACTGCTTATGCTTATTAACGTAAAAAGTTTCTGGTGGCTTGTATTCTGCATCTGGCTAAACTATATTTTCAGTGCTTTTGAGCAGATTACCACACCCGCAATTCAAGCCGATATACGTGACTATCAGCAGTATAAATCGGGCGAAAGAGTAGACGGTATGTTTGCGGCAGTAGCCACTATCGGCAACCTTGTAACCTTGGCTACATCTGCAGTTCTCCCCGCATTTCAGGAAAAATTCGGAATATCCGAAGGCAACGGCTATAAAAAGCCGTTTGACATACTTTTTGTGGATTCGGGAGAACCCGGACTTCTTTGGAAGTTCCTGCCTGCACTCATAATTATGTGTGCTGTAGGTGCGTTCCTAAATGTATTACCGTACTTCTTCTATGATTTTACCGAGAAGAAACAAAAGAGCGTTATCCGTGTTCTTAAAGTCCGCTCGCTCTTTGAGGACTACTCAAACAACGCACTTGAAAACGCACAGATTGTTGAAGCTATTGAACTTGTTAGTAACGCAAGAGAAATGGCTGACGAATCGCCCAAGGAAGTAAGTAAAGACAGTTATAAATCTCTGAAAGGCGGCGAAAAAAAGGCTGCTAAAAAAGCATACAGACAGGCTCTCGAGTTTAATGAAGAGATAGATATCGCAAAATTTGTATGTGCAGAACTTGATAAATTTGAGTCAGACCTCGGCAAGCATAAACTCGAAGTTTACAAAAACATCTATGAGCAGGGAATCGACTACATTAAAGGTATTGACATTGATTCTGTCAGGAACGAAATCGCCGAGGCAAAAGCACTTCCAAAAATAACGCCGGACGAAAAGGCATTCCGCTCATTCAGAATTGAACTTGCCAAAACAAAGCGTTCGGCAAAGAAAGCGTACGACAAATACTACGGCACTGTTAACGATTTTACAGAGCCCGATATGGACGAACTTCTTGCACTGTTTGACAAAGAAGACGAACTTGACGGCGAAATCTTTACACTTAACAAAAACGGCGACAAAAACGGTGCAAAAGCAAAGATTGCCGAAAAGAAAGAAGTTCAGAAGCAGGCGAAAGACCTTATGGACGAGTTTGCAAGGTTCAACCGTGCTGCAAAGCCATATAATGACGCCAAAAAACTTCTCAATCAGTTTGAAAACTACAGCCACTTCGACGAGATAGAAGCACTCTACGAAAATGCCAAGGCTCAGGAAGAGGCAAATCAGAACAAACCCGAAGAGGAGTAATACATAATACCGTTTAACCCGGCACTTTTTAATCAGGAGCAATTATGAACAACATCAGCAAATGTCAAAGAATAATAAAAGACCTCGGTGCAGACGCACTCATCCTCTGTGACGAGGCAAATATGCACTACCTCTGCGGCTTTTCGCCGAGCGAGGGTATCGTATTTATAACCGAAAACGATGCGTTTCACCTTGTAGATTCCCGCTATATCGAAACTGCACAGCAGCACGCAAAAACAACGGGGCTTACCGTAAAAGAGGTGAACTCTGCATTTGAAAAAGAGGTTGCAGCAATAGCAGAAAAAAGCGGCGTTATGACTTGTGTTTTTGAAAATGAAACAATCACCCTCAAACGCTATGAGGCACTGAAAGGCGAAATGCCTTCTGTAACCTTTGTTCCGCTTGACAACCGTCTGATGCTTGAACGTGGAAGAAAGGAAGCCGAGGAAATTGTCCTTATGAAAAAGGCAAACGCAATTGCCGAAAAATCCTTCCTTGAACTTCTTAATTATGTCGAAGTCGGCAAGACCGAAAAAGAACTTGCCGCACAGTTCGACTACCTAATGGCACAAAACGGCTCACACGGGCTGTCGTTTGACACAATACTACTCACAGGTGCCCACACCTCAATGCCGCACGGCGTACCGGGCGACAAAAAAATCGAAGAGGGCGACTTCGTTCTGTTCGATTTCGGTGCCACCTACGAAGGCTATCATTCCGATATGACCCGCACCGTAGCGGTAGGAAACGCCACTGACGAAATGCGTCAGATGTACGACCTTGTACTCAAATCTCAGCTTGCAGGTATTAAGGCACTTAACGCAGATGTAAAGTGTGCAGATGTATACAAAGCGGCGTGGGACGTGCTTGAAGAACAGCATATGGCACAGTATTTCCGCCACGGACTCGGTCACGGTGTCGGACTCGAAATCCACGAGGGATTCAACGCTTCTCCTCGCAGCACCGACACTTATGAGGTGGGCAACGTAACTTCTGTTGAACCGGGTATTTATCTGCCCGACAAATTCGGTATACGCATTGAAGACGTGTGCTACATTTCACCACGTGGCAGAGAGAATTTAAGCACAGTCACAAAAGAATTGATAGTTCTTTAATCTCTTGCCGCCATTGTTTTAATATCTTAATTTCAGTAAATAACTCAGGTGAGGTACATATATGGAAAAGTATTTAATTAACCCCAACCAAAAAATCGCAAAAATCAACAAAGACATCTACGGCCATTTCAGCGAGCATCTCGGCAGATGTATCTATGACGGAATATTTGTAGGCGAGGACTCAAAAATTCCTAACGTAAAAGGTATGAGATGCGACGTAGTTGAGGCTCTCAGGGAGATGGGACTTCCTGTTCTTCGCTGGCCCGGCGGTTGCTTTGCCGACGAGTATCACTGGAAAGACGGCATAGGCGACAAGAAAGACAGAAAGAAAATGATTAACACCCACTGGGGCGGAGTTGTAGAGGATAATTCCTTCGGCACTCACGAATACTTTGAACTCTGCCGTCAACTCGGCTGCGATACATATGTTAACGGCAACGTTGGCTCAGGCACTGTTCAGGAGATGAACGAGTGGGTTGAGTATATGACTTTCGACGGCGTTTCGCCAATGGCAAAACTTCGTGAAAAGAACGGCGACAAAGCACCGTTTAACCTCAAATATTTCGGCGTGGGTAACGAGAGCTGGGGATGCGGCGGCAATATGGACCCCGAGTACTACGGCAGCCTGTTCAAACGCTACAACACCTATTGCCGTGATTACAAGGCTGGCGAACATTTGCTCCGTGTTGCCTGCGGTCCTAACGTTGATGATTACCACTGGACTAAAAAAGTAATGGATAAAGTTAAGCATCACGCCGACGGTATTTCACTTCACTACTACACTATTCCTACAGGTAAATGGCACCGCAAGGGCTCTGCGACTGAGTTTGACGCAGAAGAATACCGCTCCACAATCAGCAAGGCATACCGCATGGAAGAACTTGTAACAAACCACCTTGCTATGATGGACAGCGTTAAACCGCACAGCAGAGTAAAACTTATTGTTGACGAGTGGGGTGCGTGGTACGACGTTGAACCGGGCACAAATCCGGGTTTCCTCTATCAGCAGAACACTATGCGTGACGCAATTATTGCAGGTCTTACTCTCAACATCTTCAACAAACACGCTGACAGAATCTGTATGGCAAACATCGCACAGACTGTAAACGTTCTTCAGTCGGTACTTCTTACCGAGGGCGATAAGATGGTCAAAACGCCTACATACTACGTGTTCAAAATGTACAAAGAACATCAGGAAAACACTCTTGTAGGCTCATATATCACTACAGACACTATCCATTCCGAAATGGACAACCGTGACTTCCCGCAACTTGTTGAGTCTGCGTCCGTTGACGAAAACGGCACGGTTTACTCAACAATAACAAATACGTCGGCAACAAAGTCTGCAAAGATTAAATGCCAGATTGCCGATACCAAGGTTGCAGAAATCAAGGCTGAAATCCTCTGCGGCGAATGTCACGAGCATAATACTTTTGATAATGCCGATAACGTAAGGACTGCCGAGTTTACCGACTTCAGACAGCTTAAAGACGGATTTACTGCAACAATTCCCGCTTGCTCCGTTGTTAAATTCACAGTTAAAAAGTAATGCAAAACTGCAAAAAATGCCTGCTTCTTGAGGCGGGAGAAAAAGTTACATATGACGAAATAATGCAGTACATTTCAACACTTTCGAAAGATGCTCTTGTAAGCGATGAAGTTTACAACGCCCGCATCTCGGAATGTAAAGAATGCGGCAATCTGCTGTCAGGGATGTGTATTAAATGCGGCTGCTATATAGAAGTCAGAGCAAGACTTAAAGATACCTCGTGTCCCGACTATAATAATACAAGGTGGTAAAAATGACTCCGTTTAAATTCTATCTAATCGCAGACCCACATTATTTTAAAAACTCACTCGGTGCGTTCGGCGAGGGCTACGACGAGTTTATGCGTTACGAACAGAAGTGTTACGCAGAAACCGAAAGTATCAACAAATCAGTTTTCAAATGGCTGACCGACGCTGACGATGCAGATACTCTGTTAATTGCCGGCGACCTCTCCTTCAACGGCGAAAAAGAGAGCCACCTCGAATTCATTAAACTACTAAAAGACCTCAAGGCAAGCGGCAAAAGAATATTTGTCGTTACAGCCGACCACGACTGCAAAGAGCATCCGTTTGCCTTCGGCGAAAACGGACGTTATGAACCCGAGGGGACAAAGTACGAGGAACTCTACGACCTCTACTACGAATTCGGATTCTCAGACGCAATCGCTGTTGACAGGCAGCATATGTCGTATGTTGCACAGCTTGCAGACGGCGTTCGCCTGCTTGCACTATGTAACGACGGCGACGTTAACAATTCGCACCGCTTTGATGAAGAGCATATCAAGTGGATAAAAGAACAGACCAAAAAAGCACGTGAAGACGGTCAGATGATGTTTGCAATGAACCACTATCCGCTTCTTCCCGGGCAGCCGATATTTTCAATAATCAGCGGCACGTGGCAAAAAGATGCCGAGGCTGTTACACGTCTGCTTGCTGACGAGGGCGTTCACCTTGTTTTTACGGGTCATATGCACAACCAGAGCATCAACGAGCGTGTGCTCGAAAACGGCAACAAAATTTACGATGTCTGCACAGGTTCAATAATTGCCGACCCTGCTGTAATCCGCCTTGTAGAAATCGAAAGCGAAAAAACCGTTCATATCAAATCCATCCCTACTCCCGACTTTGAGTGGGACACGGGCGGACGCACCTGCAAACAGTATTTGTCCGATATGTTCGACAATATGCTTATTCATACGTTCGAGGATTTGCGAGATAATCCTTACAATCCGCTTCGTAAACTCGGTCTTGGCGACAAAAAGAAGATATTTCCTGTTGTCAGCCGTGTGTTTAAAAAACTCAACAAAATCACAGTCGGCGGCTTTTGTCGGATGCTCTGCATCAGGTGCAAGGATAAAGATGTCAAAAAGATGTCGCTCAAACTGTATTCGGCAGAACTTGTCCGCAATATGTTCGAGGGCAATCAGTCTTTCAAGGCAGGCACGCCGAAGGGAGATGTGTTTATAGCTTTCATAAACAGAATGAAACCCGTATTCAAGCGTATTAACGCCACAACGTTTGACGGCAAGAAGGCGGATATTTACGATTTACTGCTAAACAGTGCGGGCAATTACGATATCGACGACTATAACGCAACGCTTACACTGATTGATGAATAATATTTCCAAAATCGTCCATACTTAAGGTATGGATGATTTTTTTGATTTACTGAACAAAATAAAACGCTATGCGGCGTACCCTGTAATCTTTACTTCAGTGGCGGTGTTCTTCGCTCATATTATATCGCTGTTTAATCTTGAAGGTACCGAACGTCTTTCTGCCGATATTCGCAGTGCAGCCGGAGTCCTGTTCGGTGCAGCAGTATGTGCGGTGACTGCTTACTATTCCTGCCGCAGTTTTAAAAAGAGCCTTGCCGCTGCATTCTCCTTGCTTTGCGGTGATTACGTGCTTTACTCTGCAGCTGAGGTGCATTTCAGCCTTGTTTTCTGCGTGTTTCTTGCAGCAGTGTTCTGGCTGATATTGACTAACAGCGATTTTTTCTACGGATTTCTATTGTGCTTTTCAGTCAGCGTACTCATTGCTGTCGCAGCAGTAATGTTTTATCCGCAGTATTCTGAAATACTTAAATCTTTCGCAGAACGAATCAGCGGCAGGGGAGCGGTTTTCGGTACACTGAGTAACGTGTTCAACTTGCTTTTCGGCAGTACGTTTGACAGTCTTTTCTATTATAAATCATACTCCGCAACCACGGTCGTAAGCGGCAGAATAATCACCGGAGCGTTAGATATTTTCAACACTGCGTCCTCGCCTCAGCCTTCTGCAGCGGAGTTCCTCAGCGGCAGATACTTTGCGTCAATATTTATTCCCCTCGGTATGTTCGCAGCAATATTTAAAAGACTTGAAAAAGAAACGCTGTTTGCGTTTTTATTCACTCTTACAGTGTCGTTAACCTTTGGCGACGAACGGTTGTTTTACCTTCTGCTGCTGCTTGTAAGTCCGCTGCTTTACGTAGGGTCGCTTATACTCATATTTGCTGCATATACCGTATGCAACTTCGTAGATATCCGCATCGGCTTTTTTGAGTTTCCCACGTTATATGGACTGATTGCAAATATGGATAAACCGCTGTACTTTTTGTCAGTCGGAGTAGTAATAACACTGCTTGCGTACTTCTGGTGCAGACTTATCTGCGAAAAGTTCAGACTTCTTGAAAACAGTGATATACCGCCAAGTGTACGAAAACTTGTGAACACTCTCGGCGGCAGCAGAAACATTCTTACCATCGAAAACGGCTGCGTTGTTGTTTCCAATCCAAATCTTATCGACATACTGCACCTTGATTGCGAAATACACGAAAACCGGGTCTCGCTTTTGCAGGATGACTTTAACCTATTGAGGAAGTTTGTTGAATAAATATACAGTACCTGTGCATAAACGCACAGGTTTTTTTTGCAATTTCATATATAATTTAATATTTGTTTAATTTTTGTTTGACATAATGACACCAAAGTATTATTATTGATTTATAATTATAAAAGGAAGTGTTCATATGGCAATTGCTACTTTTAAGCGGTATGAAAAAAAGTATATGATTACCAAGGAAAAACTTGACGAAATTATGCCGACACTTCTTGAACATATGGAACTCGATCCGTTTTGTATAGGCGGCAACGAGTACAGAATTTACAGCATTTATTACGATACGGACAACCACGACGTTATCCGTCAGAACTCGTCAAAGCCCGTGTACAAAGAAAAAATGCGTATTCGCTCTTATTACGACCGCAAAGACCCTGACGACAAGGTGTTTATGGAAATCAAGAAAAAGAGCGAGGGCGTCGGTAACAAGCGACGTATCAAGATAAAAATAAAGGAGATTGAGCCGTTTGTAAACGACGGCGTCCTGCCCGAAACTAAAGATTACCTTTCAACGCAGGTTGCAAAAGAGCTGCAGTATTTTTTAAAAATGAACAAAGTCCATCCCGCACTCTATGTTCAGTACGACAGGCTTGCACTCTTCGGCAAGGAAGACAAAAATTTCAGAATGACCTTCGACCGCAACCTCAGAACGAGGCGGTCACACTTCGTTCTCGGCGAGAGCGAGGCGGACGAGTTTCTTCTTCCCGACAATACATATATTATGGAAATTAAAATCCTCGGTGCAATGCCGCTGTGGCTTTCAAAACTCCTCAGTGAGTACGAACTCTACAGTCACGGATTTTCAAAATACGGTGCCAGATTTAAAAAAGAGGCACAGGAACACAAACTCATTTATCACTTTGAGGATGCCGACGGCAACGAAGTGGATTTTGATTATTTTAAAGATTAAGGAGATATAATTATGAGTGATTTTCTTTATGCAATCGAAAGCGGCGATTATGCACGTGAACTGTCGTGGCAAAGCACGCTTCTTGTGCTTTGTTCGGCACTTGTTATCGGTTTTATTGTCAGCCTTGTTTACCTTCTCACACATAAAAAAGAAGGCTATTCACAGGCTTTTTGCGTGGCACTTGTACTGCTTGCTCCCATCGTAGCAATGGTTATTTATGTAATCGGCAACAACATCGCCACTGCATTTTCACTCGCAGGTGCGTTTGCACTTGTAAGATTCCGTTCAGCCCCCGGCGACCCCAAGGATATCGCCTTTGTATTCCTCAGCGTCACAATGGGTCTTACCTGCGGACTCGGTTACTGGATATGGGCGGCTCTTGCCTGTGCCGTTATCTGTGCAGCAATTCTTATTCTGCATTTCACAAACTTCGCAGGTAAAAAGGGCGACTTCTATGACCTTAAAATTACCGTACCCGAAACGCTTAATTACGTGGGTGCGTTTGACGAAACTCTCAAAAAATACACCAAGTCATACAGGATGAAGAGAGTTAAAAGCGTTGACTTTGGTGCTTTGTTTGAAATTACGTTTGCCGTTAATCTTAAGGACGACAGCCAGATGCGTGAATTCCTCGACGAAATAAGAGCTCGTAACGGCAACCTTAAAATCGTACTTGCCGAATCTGAGTCGGGGGTTAAAAGTTTCCATTTCCAATAAAAAGCATTTTCGGAGTTAATTTATGAAAGCAAAAAGATTAATTTCTTTGGTTTGTCTGATACTTTGCGTGGCAATAGTGTTTACTGCCTGTTCGGGCAGCGATGACGATGTTGAGGCAGGCGTAGTCACAAGAGCGGTCGAGGCGGACGACGAAACTACAACCGCCCCGGCAACCGTAGAAGCACAGGACATCTCGTTTTACGAGGTTAAAGACGGCGACAATACAATTAAGATTTCGCCTATTTATGCCAAGGACGGCAAAACCGTTGTTGCGGCATACATACTCTTTGTAAAAGACAAAAATAACAAAGAGGTAAAAGTTGCGGATTTTCCGCTCCTTCTCAGCGTAGTTGAGGCAACAAGCACCGAAACCTCAATCACTCTTACCAAAGATAAAAACAAAAATTATATCAAAGTTAATTCTTACGCCGACGAGCAGGGTAATCTGCTGATACTTCAGGACTACGGCGATATCAATAACAACAAAAACAAAAGCGAGTACCTTCAGCTTAAAAAAGTAACGAACAAAGAGGGCTCAACCCACTATATTCTTACCGACAATGTTATTGAACTTAAGAAAAGCGGCAAAAACCTCTATGTTGTAATCGACGGCAAAAAAATAACCGTAGATATTGTTGACTCCGATAACAAAGCGGTTAAAAAGAAGATTGAAACCCAGACCGCTTCAACAACGGATAAAACTAAAAATACAACCACTACCGACAGTACAAAAGCCGAAACAACTACGTCGGGTGGCACAAATAACTCGGAGAACACCAAAACAAAGGAGTACTACGAGATAATACTTCTTAAAAACGGCAAGGCAAAAAGTGCCGCAAAGGGTGTAAACATTTCGGCAAACGAGGTGTCAATCACAAGCGGCGGTGATTATCTTGTAACGTCAAACACGTCCGAGTGGCACGGCATTATTAAAATTGAACTCGACCCCGAAAGCGAGGCTGAACTCCGTTTTGAAAATGTAAACATTTCGTACAACAAAGGCAGCATTATTCAGATTATAGACTCTACCGATTCTACCGACCGTAGTTTCCTCGAAACAGAAGCTTCCGCAGAGTCCTTAACAGATGACGAACTCAACGACGCTATGGAAGACCTCGCAGACAGAGAGTCTGCCCCGAACGTAAGCCTTTCTTTTCCAACCGGTACATCAAGCACATTTAAAAGCTCGGCTAATTCGTATTCGGGCGTTGTATATAACGAGTCAAAACTCACCGTAAAAGGTAACGGCAAAGTTACTTTTGAAGCAACAGCCAACGCAAACAACGTAATCTGCTCGTCAAAAAGCGTTACTTTCAAAAACGTAAACGCCACGCTTCAGTCTGCCGCATACGGCGTTACCGACAGCATAGGCGGTTCAAAGGGCATTTTCTCGTACGGCAAAGTCAATATTGAGTCGGGCAAGGTTACTATTAAGAGTAATGGCGACGCTGTCCGCTGCGACAGATTCAGGCAGGACGGAGGCACTCTGTCGGCAACTTCATCCGCTGCCGACGGTATTGACGCCGAAGATTCCATTAACATTAACAGCGGCACTTGCACAGTAGTTGCACTCGAAAAGTCTTCGTTCAAAGTACGCCGTGTAAACAATCAGGAACGCTGGGATAACGACGAACGTGTGAGCAAGAGCGATTGCATTCGTTCGGGCAAGGAC
>SVQF01000033.1 GCA_015065445.1 Oscillospiraceae bacterium
CCAAAAATGAGCATATTTTTTGTCAGAACAAAGCATAAAATCACCATAAGGCTTGCCGCCTTATGGTGATTTTTAATACTGCTTTATTGAAAAAATACTTTTTTTGATCCTACATAATTTTTGAGTGAGACTCCTTGGGGCAAACCATTATCAGCCTTGCTGTTTGTCTTAGTTCGTCTTAACCGATTTTGCTGCGGACCATTTTGAATATATTGTTCTGCCGTTCACGGTTTTATACGTCCTTATTCGAACGTAAAATTTTTTGTTCTTCTTTAGCTTGCCAAGTGTTTTTGTTACTTGAGCAGGCTTTTTTATTATAACGGATTTTGCACCTGCAAAATTGCTTTTTACACTGTACTGCAACTGATAGCCGTCTGTCTGCACAGCCTGTTTTTTCCACTTTGCAGTAAAACCTTTTTTATTGGCGGCAAGCGACGTTAACGAAGTCCCTTGCGGCTTTATAACAATGTATGCCGTTTTGCTGCCGCTGTAATTATTTTTCATTGTTATTTTAACAGCGTACTTGCCTACGTTTGTTCTGCCCTTTGCGTATGTTACGGCGTAGTCAGAACTGCCAACAACATACTTGCCGTCGTAAACCGTAACGGCAGGTCTTTTTTCTTTGCCGTTATAAGTGTAAATCTGATTTGAAAGCTCAACCTTAAATTTTGTCTGCGGAATAACAGTGAATTCCTTTTTGTACTCGCCGCCAAAACAACCAATGCCCCGTATCACAGCCGCAGCGGTACCGACGCTTTTGTTGTTTATGTATTCAACTTCGTAGTCGGCACCTTTTGTAAGCGTAATACCACTGTGCGTAACCGCAACATCGGGCTTAACACCGCTCGGCGTGTAAGTGTATTCGCCGCTGTTAAAACTTATGTCGTTTTCAAGAATTGAACCTTTAACGCCGAATTTGTATTCCGTAAGATTTGTGATAAACATATAGTGACCGCTCGGGTCGGTAGCCTTCATTTTTGAAATGTTCCAGTATCCTGCGTCGCTGCTTTCGTCAATCGGTATGACGGCTGCAAAATAATCGGTGTTTTCAACTGGCATCATTTTAAGTACAAGGCTGCTTCCCGACGGTGCGTCAACCTGAATAAGCATACTTTCCACGGCAACGTTGTCTGTGGCGGATACGTATATTTCAACGTTGTCGCCTGCCTCGGCAAGTTCCTTACCGTCCGGAATGTAAATGCTAAGCGTGTTCATCAAAATAATCGGCGACTGCTCATCTTTCTCGGCAAATGCAGTTGACGGAACAAGCAGTATAATTACTGCAAGTAAAAAGGAAGTAACCTTTTTCATTTTACACCTCATAAGTATTTAACAATGTTGCAGACTTCACCGTCCTTTGTGTAAACTCTCGGTACTCTGCGAGAAATTCTGCACGGCAGTTCGTAGTTAAAAGAGCCTGCTTTTTCGCTGACTTCTTCCATTGAAAGTGTTTCGCCGCCTTGTGTACCAACAAGCACAACTTCACTGTTCATAGCCGCACCTTCAATGTCTGTAACATCAACCATAAACTGGTCCATACATATTCTGCCTATAATCTTTGCACGTCTGCCGCAGACAAGTACTTCGCCGATGCCCGAAAGCGAGCGGGGATACCCGTCTGCGTATCCTACAGGAATTGTTGCAACAACGGTGTTACGCTCTGTTACAAAATCACCGCCGTAAGATATTTCACGGCCTGCGGGCAGGGTCTTGATATGTGATATGCCCGTTTTCCACTGCAGAGCAGGTTTAATGTCGAGCAGCGTTTTGTCAACCTCGTGCGACGGGTACATACCGTATGTAATAATACCCATTCGGCACATATTAAACTGTGCTTCAAAATTCATTATTCCCGCACTGTTGTTTATGTGCTTAATCGGTATATCAACACCGAATTCGCTGAGCATTTTGCAAAACTCGCTGAATGTTTTTTGTTGCACAAGTGCTTTTGAAAGCTCGCTTTCGTCGGCAGTTGCAAAATGCGAAAAAATACCCTCAGCCTCAAGATTGTCAAACTTTGCAATTTTGCTGCAGAGTTCTGCACTCTCTTTATTGGGCTGAAACCCTATGCGGCTCATTCCCGTGTCAACACAAAAGTGGAACGGCTGGACAGCGTTTTGATTTACCGCCTCTGCCGAAAGAGCCTTTGCGTCATTCATATGAAAAATCGGTATTCTTATTCTGTGTTTAACTATATACCCGTAGTCATCGGGCGAAACATAGCCGAGTATAAGCAGGGGGGTCGTAATGCCTGCGTCAACAAGTTCGGCAGCTTCCTCAATGCATGCAACACCGAAAAAGTCAAAATCGCTTTCAAATCTGCGTGCCAGTTCAACCGCACCGTGACCGTATGCGTCCGCCTTCACAACGCCAAGCAGTTTTACGCCGTCTTTGAGCTTTTCTTTTGTGCGGTCAATATTATGCTTAACCGAGTCAAGATTTACTTCGGCAAATGTTCTTAAATACATTTTTCTACCTCCGTAGAGTTTATATGACTATATTATAACTTTTAGTACTAAAATTCAAGTGTTATTCATTGTAAAGGAATAATATTTGTGTTATAATGATTTATATTTTATATAGGAGTATGGATATGAAACTATTAGTGCTTGACGGTAACAGCATAGTCAACCGTGCGTTTTACGGTATAAGACTGCTTACAAATAAGAAGGGCGATTACACAAATGCGATTTACGGTTTTCTTAATATCCTTCTTAAACTTCAGGATATGAGTTCTGCCGATGCGGTAACGGTTGCGTTTGACGTCCACGCTCCTACCTTCCGCCACAAGATGT
This sequence comes from Oscillospiraceae bacterium, assembly GCA_015065445.1. Classification (GTDB taxonomy): domain Bacteria; phylum Bacillota; class Clostridia; order Oscillospirales; family Acutalibacteraceae; genus Eubacterium_R. The sequence continues at coordinate 2,796 of SVQF01000033.1, forward strand.
ACGACGAATATAAAGCAGGCAGAAAACCGATGCCCGACGAACTGCGTCAGCAGATGCCTGTGCTTAAAAATCTTTTGCATCTGCTTGGCTACAAAACTATCGAGTGCGAGGGATGGGAGGCTGACGACATTCTCGGCACGCTTGCCGCAGAGTGCCGTAAAAACGGCGACGAGTGCTTTATCGCAACGGGCGACAGGGACTCCCTTCAGCTTGCACACGACGGCGTAAAGGTTCTGCTTGCACGCACAAAGGGCGGACAGGCTGTGACCGACGTTTATGACGAAAAAGAGATTGTGGCTGAGTACGGCGTAACACCGCAGCAACTCATTCAGGTCAAGGCACTTCAGGGCGACAGTTCGGATAATATTCCCGGCGTCAAGGGAATAGGTGCAAAAACCGCACTCGACCTAATTGCTCGGTTTGAAAGCGTAGATAATATTTACAAAAATATTGACACAATCGACGTTACAAAAAGCGTTCGTGCAAAACTTGAAAACGATAAGGACAACGCTTATCTTTCGCTTAAACTTGGCGAAATTAACTGCTCGGCACCGATTGATACCAACATAAAAACTTATGTCGTTTCGGGCGGCGACAGCAAGGCTGCAGCAACGGAGTTTGTACGCCTTGAGCTGTATTCGCTTATTGATAAGTTTAACCTTAACGGCAACGATGCCGCAGTGACTGATGACGAACAAAGTGCAGTGCGTGAAATATCCTGCACGTCCTGTGCGGACGCAAATTCACTCCTTTCAAGGTTTAGTGGCGACGTTTACGTTTACCCTGTGATTATTGACGGCGGTATCAGTGATTTACTCTTTGCTTTCGGCGACGAGATTGTTATTCTCCCGTCTGAAACTGACGGTTACATTGATTTTATTAAAACCTTTTTTGAAAATGAAAACGTCAGAAAGTTCACCTATAATTCAAAGTATCTGCATCGCCTTGCCGCTCAGACAGGCTGCGAGTGTAAAGGTGTTTGCGGCGACCTTATGCTGTCGGCGTATCTGCTCAAACCTTCGGATAGCAAGTACGACATAGAGCATCTGTGTCTCGAATACAGTGTGGCACTTCCCGAGTATAAAAACTCACTCGGCGGCGAGGACAAAAATGTGTCTTACGCCGCAGTGATTAAACCTCTTTTTGACAAAACTAACGAACTTTTAAAAGAGGCAAACCAGACAAAACTGCTTGAAGACATTGAACTTCCGCTTGCAAGAGTTCTTGCAAAAATGGAGGTGGAGGGCTTCGCCGTAGACAAAGAGGGCATAGAGGAATTCGGCAAAAAACTCTCGCTCAGAATTGACGAACTCACAAACCTGATTTATGACGCAGTGGGTTATGAGTTCAACATCAACTCGCCTAAACAACTCGGCGTTGCACTGTTTGAAGATTTAAAACTCCCCGCAAAGAAAAAGACCAAGAGCGGCTACTCCACAAATGCAGAAGTGCTTGAAGGACTCCGACACGAGCATTTTGTGATTGAGTATATACTCGAGTACCGCTCGCTTACAAAACTCAAATCCACTTACTGTGACGGTCTGCTTAAAGTGATTGCTCCCGACGGCAGAATTCACACCTCATTCAATCAGGTGGAGGCGAGAACGGGCAGAATAAGTTCGCTTGAACCAAATCTGCAGAACATCCCAATCCGCACGGAACTCGGCAGAGAGATGCGTAAGTTTTTTGTAGCGGGTGACGGCAAAATGCTTGTTGACGCCGATTACAGCCAGATTGAACTGCGTGTGCTGTCTGACCTTGCAAACGACGAAAATATGATTAACGCCTTCAACAACGGCGACGATATTCACACTATTACAGCGTCGCAGGTGTTTGGACTTCCTGTAGAAATGATTACCAAGGAACTGCGTTCACGTGCAAAGGCTGTTAACTTCGGTATAGTTTACGGCATAGGTGCGTTCAGCCTTGCAAAAGATATAGGAGTAACACGCAAAGAGGCTCAGGAATATATTAATAATTACCTTGCCACTTACAGCGGTGTCGACCGCTATATGACCCATATGATTGACCTTGCAAAAGAAAAGGGTTACAGCGAAACGCTCTTTAACCGTCGCCGCTACTTGCCCGAACTCGCATCGTCAAACCATATGATGCGTGCGTTCGGCGAACGTGTGGCTCGCAATATGCCTATTCAGGGAACAGCGGCGGATATAATAAAAATCGCAATGATTAAGGTTGACAAACGCCTTTCAGACGAGGGTATGCAGTCAAAGCTTATCCTTCAGGTACACGACGAACTGATAGTTGAAGCACCTGAAAACGAGGCGGAAAAGGCACTTAAAATTGTCACCGAAGAAATGGAATCTGCCTGCAAGATGAAAGTTAAACTCCGTGCAGACGGAGCCATTGGCAAGACGTGGTTCGACGCACATTGATTATGGATATTGCAATAAAAACTGCAACGGTTGACGATGTTGCAGATATTCTGAAAATTGAACAGGCGTGTTTTTCGACTCCGTGGACGGAGCAGGGAATACGTGAAAGTATTGAAAATGAAAACACCCGCCTTTATATTGCACTTGCCGACGGCAAGGCGGCAGGGTATATGGGCGTGCAGATTTTCAGTGGCGAAGGGTATGTGACAAACGTCGCAACTCTGCCCGAATTCAGACGGCAGGGAATTGCAAAGGCACTTATAAACAGAGTGCTGCAAAACAAAATGGACTTCCTTACACTCGAAGTGCGGGAGGGTAATAAAGCGGCAATTTCGCTGTACGAAAGCCTTGGATTTGAGCGTGTGGGTTTTCGTCCGCATTTCTACCGAAACCCCGACGAAAACGCAGTTTTAATGACAAAATATTTGCTCAATTGCCCCACGACCCCAATTGAATAAATTTAGGAGAATGAAAATGGCAAAGAATAGGCCTTTAAAAATTGACAAATCCTTTGAAGAACTGACGGAGTTTTTCAAAGGATATATCAACGCTTCGGTTATTGATAAGCCCGTGGATTATCTGACAAAGCATACAAAGTACGAATATGTTTTATCTGCTGTTATTGATTACGGCGACTTCAAGGCAAAAATCATTTTTTCACCTACGCTTCATCCCCTCGCAAACTTTCTTGATTTAAAACTTATATATCCCGATTCCCCTTATGAATTCAGTATTTTTGATGTTTTCAACCTGTTTGATATTCAGGATTTCAGACAGTATTATTATGAGGATATAACAACTAAAACAGAGCTTCAACAGGGCTTGGACGAGCTTTTTGAAGTGATTGAAAAATATCACTACGACATTAAAAAAGCAGGCGAAGGCGATAACCTTTTGAGGCTTACGGAAAACTTTGAGGCTGATTGGAACAGTGTTACCGATGACGACTCTGAATGGAAAGAGGACATGAAAAATGACGAGCTGTTTATTGATTTAGTCCATCCGTATTTTACACACGCAAGCGACACAAACACGAAAAAAATGCTCTCCCGTATGCAGAAGAAAAATGCGAAGGGCAAGCTTGACACCCTTTACGAGCACAGACTTCTGAATTACCTTGAAAGCGGAAATGAATTCGACACCTCGGAAACAGCTCAAAAGAATGTTGACGACAGGCAATACAACAGGTTTAATCTTGCTTTAAATCTGGCAGTTTTTGCAGCCTGTGTATGCACTTTTTTGCTGATTTTTTTAATCAGATATATCACTGCGTTTTCGGGCGGGAATATTATTGCCGAGGGCGAAACCTTTGGCAGAATATTTGTTCCCTATGCTTCTCTAATTATTATTTCGCTTGCTTCCGGGCTCCTTATATCAATTGTAATAAAGGCGATATTCGGCAGAAAACTCATTGCCGGATTTGCACCGCAGGACAAAAAAGTGCTTTATAAAGAAAAATACGAACTGAAATTTAAAGGCGAAAACAAGTATCACAAAATTGCCAGAGCCGGTGCTTGCTTCTTTTTGAGTGCTTTTTCACTTGCACTCGTTTATGTAATTTTAATTACTACAGGCTTTGCCGATTACGGCGACAGCGTAAAGTTCAGTGACGGTGCCAAATATGTTACCGTGCAAAAAAGTGACCTTGAAATCTATGAGGTTGAGGGATACTATAACGACGCAGAAGGTAAAACGGATTACGAATCCTATGACGGTGACAACGAATACTATATCGTTGCCGATAATAGCGAGCATAATCACTATGTTTTTACGAGTGTCCCTAAAGGAAGCGAGCCGTATGAATTTATCGAGTCGATGCGAAAAGACTGGGGAGCCGAGGTACAAACGGTCAAGGCGGAAGAAGATATAAAAGGAATTGGAGAATGAAGATTTTAGGAATTGAAAGTTCGTGCGACGAAACTGCTGCTGCAGTTGTGGAGGACGGGCGAAAAGTTTTATCAAACGTAATAGCGACCTCGCTTGAAGAGCATAAACTTTACGGCGGAGTTGTGCCTGAAATCGCATCACGCCGTCACGCTGAGAGTATCAGCGGCGTTGTTCGTGAGGCATTATCTCAGGCAGGTTGCACGGTGCGTGACATTGACGCAGTTGCGGTCACTTACGCTCCGGGGCTTATCGGAAGTTTACTTGTCGGCGTAAATTTTGCAAAAGGACTGTCGCTTGCATCAGATATTCCGCTGGTGCCTGTACACCACCTTCGTGGACATATCGCTTCAAATTATCTTACAAGTGACATAAAGCCGCCATTCCTGTGCCTTGTTGTAAGCGGCGGTCACTCTCATATTGTGTCCGTAAAGTCTTATACCGAGTTTGAGGTTGTTGGCAGAACACGTGACGACGCTGCAGGTGAGGCACTCGACAAAGCAGGTCGCACAATGGGGCTTGCGTATCCGGGCGGAATAAGTATTGACAAACTCTCGCCAAAAGGCGACGAAAACGCTTTTGTTTTTCCTGTGCCTAAAGTCAGCACCTCGCCGTACGACTATTCGTTCAGCGGACTCAAGACCGTTGTTATAAATATTGTTCACCGTGCAGAGCAAAAGGGCGAAACGATTAATACGCCCGACCTTGCGGCGTCATTTCAAAAGGCGGTTGTTAGCTGCCTTCTGACTAATCTTGAAAAGGCGGCGGTTGATTTTGGCTATGACAAAATCGTTATTGCGGGCGGTGTTTCGGCGAACTCAAAACTGCGTGCCGAGGCGGCTGAAATGTGCAAAAAGCACGGCTGGGAACTGAATATCCCGGAACTTAAATACTGCGGCGACAACGCCGCTATGATTGCCTCACAGGGATATTATGAATTCCTTAATGGTGTTCGGGCAAACGAGAGCCTTAATGCCTATGCAACCATGCCGCTTGACGACGTTCATTTTTGATTGTGTTAAATTTGTGACATTTTAGTTAATTTTAAAATTTTACTATTGCACAATGTATTAAAATTAAGTATAATTACAATGATAAACTATATTGATAGTTTAATTTAGTAATTCTATCAAAGGAGATTAGATATGAACACAAATCTAACTAAGAATCCTTCACTCCTCGCATGGCTTGATGAAAAGGTTGACTTTTTAAAGCCTGCACAGATTGTATGGATTGACGGCTCAGAAGAGCAGATTGCGGCTCTTAAGGCAGAGGCTTGTGAAACAGGCGAAATGATTAAGCTTAACGAAGACCTTCTTCCTGACTGCTATCTTCACAGAACTGCAGAAAATGACGTTGCACGTGTTGAGGCACGCACACTTATCTGTACTACTAAAGAAGAGGATGCAGGTCCTACCAATCACTGGATGGACCCTCAGGAATGCTATGCAATGCTCAACGATATTGCAAAGGGCTCTTACGAAGGCAGAACAATGTACATTATCCCTTATTCAATGGGTCCCGTAGGTTCTCCTTTCTCAAAAATCGGTATTGAAATTACTGACTCAATCTACGTTGTTCTCAATATGAACATCATGACAAGAGTAGGCAAGGCTGTTCTTGACTGTCTTGGCGACAGCAACGACTGGGTACGTGGTATGCACTGCAAGTGCAACGTTGACCCCGAAAAGCGTTGGATTGTTCAGTTCCCTGAGGACAACACAATCATTTCTGTTAACTCAGCATACGGCGGAAACGTACTTCTCGGTAAGAAGTGCTTTGCACTCCGTATTGCTTCTTACCTCGGTAAGAACGAGGGCTGGCAGGCAGAGCATATGCTCATCCTCGGTCTCACAAAGCCGGGCGAAGAGACCAAGTACATCTGTGCTGCATTCCCGTCTGCCTGCGGTAAAACAAACCTTGCAATGCTTATTCCGCCCGAGGGATATCTCCGCAAGGGCTACAAGGTTGAGTGCGTAGGCGACGATATTTCGTGGATTCGCAAAGGTCCCGACGGAAGACTTTACGCTATCAACCCTGAAAACGGTTTCTTCGGCGTTGCACCCGGTACAAACGACAAATCAAACCCGAACGCTCTTGCGGCAACAAAGAAGGGTACAATCTTCACAAACGTTTGTCACAACCTTGATAACAACACTGTTTGGTGGGAAAAACTCGACAAGAACCCGCCTACGCACTGCATTAACTGGAAGGGACAGGAGATTAACGGCACATCTGACGAGCCGCTTGCTCACCCGAACTCAAGATTTACTGCTCCTGCAGTTAACTGTCCTTGCCTTTCACCTGAATTTGAAAATCCGAACGGTGTTCCGATTTCTGCATTCGTATTCGGCGGCAGACGTGCAAAACTCACTCCGCTTGTATATCAGTCAAAGAGCTGGAACAACGGCGTATTTGTTGGCTCAATTATGGGCTCTGAAACTACTGCTGCTGCAACAGGTGCAGTTGGTGTAGTTCGCCGTGACCCGATGGCAATGCTTCCGTTCTGCGGTTACAATATGGGTGACTACTGGAAGCACTGGATTGAAATCGGTGCAGGTCTTGACCCTGAAAAAGCACCTAAGATTTTCAACGTTAACTGGTTCAGAAAAGATGAAAACGACGACTTCATCTGGCCCGGATTCGGCGATAACCTTCGTGTACTCGACTGGATTATCGACCGTTGCGAAGGCAAGGTAGACGCACAGGAAACACCTATCGGTTACCTTCCGTACGCAAAGGACATCAACCTTGAAGGTCTTGACATCACAGAGGATACTCTCAACAGCATTCTTGACGTTGACAAGGACGCTTGGGCAGAGGAATTCGCCGGCGTTGACGAGCTCTATGCTAAGTTTGGCGACAGACTTCCTAAGGAACTCGCAGACGAACTCGCATCTGTTCGTGCAGCTTTTGAGGACTAATAATTAGGCGTCGGATTTTTCCGACGCCTTTATTTAACAACAGATTAAACTTACAAAGGAGTTATGTTATGAAAAAAACATTGTCTCTCGCATTATCTTTTATAATGCTCATCACAAGTATGACTGCTTTTGGCACAAGTGTATTTGCCGCAACTATTGCAGACGCAACCGAAATTACGCTTGACGGCGAGCCGCTTGAAATCAACGTACCCGTTATGACGGAACCAAAGACCGAAGCAGAAGCCGAAGAGATGGCTAAGAATATGTATTACTGTAAGTTCACTCCCGAAGAAACAGATTACTATGAGTTCATCTTTGACGAGACGTTCACCAAAACCTCAACGGGAGCAGTTATGTCAGCAATTGTTCGTGCCGAGGATGAGGAACCGATTAATATGGGTATCTGGATGAAGCTCCCTGATGATTTGTTTGGTGACGACGACATAATTGGCGGTGCATTAACTGATTTTGCCACAACAATCAATGTTGCTTCAAAACTCGAGGCAGGCAAAACCTATGCAATCGGAGTGGCTAACAGCACTACTGCTGAAATTACAACAACAGTAAAAGTTCAGAAACACACTCACAACTTAAAGACATTCACCGAGAAGTCGTATGTTGATGACGAAGATTTTTATTTTAACGAAGACGGTGAAAAGTACACAGGCTGCACAGTAAATAACTGCGATTATCATAAGACAATTGAAAAGTATTACAAAGTCAAGTCTGTAAAGCTGTCCACCACAGCATATACCTACAACAATAAACTTAAAAAGCCTGCGGTTACCGTTAAGGACAGCAAAGGCAACACTCTTAAAAAGGGAACCGACTATACCGTAACTTATGCCAAAAACAAAAATGTCGGCACTGCTAAGGCAACAATCAGATTTAAGGGCAAGTATGAAGGCGTTGTTGTAAGAAACTTTAAGATTAACCCTAAAGGAACTTCAATTGCAAAACTTACCGCAAAGAAAAAAGGTTTTACAGTTAAAGTTAAAAAGCAGGCAACGCAGACCACGGGTTATCAGATTCAGTACAGCACGAGTGCTAAGTTTACCAAGAAAACAACCAAGACCGTTACAGTTAAGGGCACCAAGAATGTAAGCAAGACTGTAAGCAAACTCAAGGGCAAGAAAAAGTATTATGTTCGTGTTCGCACCTATAAACGGGTAAGTAATAAAAATTACTGCTCAGCGTGGTCAAAAGTTAAAACAATTAAAACAAAGAAATAATTAATGAGGGCGTCGGATTACCGACGCCCTTGATACTGTTAAAAAGTGTATAATCTTGCCGAAATTCTGCACCTTTTTCAAAACCTTACAGCTTATATTTTTTCGTTCTTTTTACTGCGGGTCATAAGCAGGTGTACGGCTTCTTTCGGAGTCACTTTGCTGCTTACAACAGCGTCCGCCATTTCGACAATAGGCATTTCAACGTTGTATTTTTCAGCAAGGTTGATTGCGGCGGGAATTGCATTGATTCCCTCAACTACCATACCGACTTCGGATACTGCCTGCGATACGGGTATACCCTGACCGATGCGGTAGCCGCAGCGGTTGTTACGGCTGTGCATACTTGTTGCAGTTACAATCAAATCGCCTATTCCTGCAAGACCGAGAAAAGTCTGCTCATTGCAGCCCATCGCAAGACCAAGGCGGGTAATTTCTGCAATTCCTCTTGTAATCAGTGCCGCCTTTGCGTTATCGCCAAAACCGAGTCCGCTGGATACACCTGCCGCAAGGGCTATAATGTTTTTAAGTGCTCCGCAGAGTTCAACACCAAGCATATCGGAATTTGTGTAAACACGCATACAGGTGTTCATAAAAATTTCCTGCACATACTGTGCGGCACCGTTATCTTTAGATGACGACACAATTGCAGTAGGCAAATCACGTGCAACTTCTTCTGCGTGGGTGGGTCCTGACAGTGCAACTATCCTGAAAGTCTTGCCGGGATGCACTTTGCTCAGCTCATCGTTTATAATAGCGGACATAGTCATTAATGTGTCTGCCTCAATTCCTTTTGCAACGTCAACTATTATCTGCTGCGGGGCGATATATTTTGCAGCTCTTTCGGCAGTGGTGCGTACATATGGCGACGCAACCGAAAACATAATAAGGTTTTTGCCCTCACAAGCCTGTTCAATTGAATCTGTGTACAGTATTTCTTCGGGGATTTTTACGTTGCCGAGATTAGGATGCTCGTGCTTTGACTTGAGCACGTCAAGTTCTTTTTGTACTGCCGACCAGACTGTAACGCTATGCCCGTTAAGGCAGAGCATACGTGCAAGTGCAATTCCCCATGTGCCTGCACCGAGTACGCCAATGTTTGCCATATTTATCTCCTTTCACAAAAAACAGTAAGCGTCCCGACTGATTTGGGATGCTTACTGTTGTTATTTACTGTTCGTTGTCTGATTTGCCGCTTTTGTTAGGGAAGAGCGTAAACATCTTTGCTCCGCTGTAAATGTTTACCGCACTTGCACACACATAAATCAAAGCGGTGATAATTACAATCGCTTTTTCTCTCACCGTGCCGCCCGTAATTCCTGCATATGTGAAATAAAGGCTGATTGCAGCAGGAAGAATTGCCCAGATAATCGGGTATTCAACAGTCACTTTTTTTGGCACGTATTCGGCGATAAACATTGTCAGCACAACGCCGAGCAGTGCCGAACCCAGTGTGAACAACGCAAGGTTAAAAAACAAACTTTCGTCGTAACTGAATCCGCTTATAACAAACACTGCATAAAACTCTTTTTTAAGCAGCTTTATAAGCAATACTGCAATACCTGCACCGTAAGTGCAAAGATTTATAAAAACGCCGATTGCTTTTGCAAAGTTTTTCATTTGTTTTCCTCCAAAAAGTTTCTGACCTCTGCAATAAATCTGTCCATCTCTTTGTCAGTGCCGATTGTTATACGCACATATTTTTCAATTCTCGGCAGGCTGAAATATCTTATAAACACCTTTTTTGTCTTCAGATATTCAAACATATCCTTCATACTGTAACGGCTGTGGGTCGCCATAATAAAGTTGGTCTGTGAGTCAAGAACTTCAAAGCCAAGCGTCCGCAGTTCGTCTGTGATTCGCTTCCTTGTAGCAATTACTTTGTTAACGGTTGACCTGAAGTATTCCTCGTCCTCAACCGAGGCTATACCCATAGCGATTGCAAGGCTGTCAACGGTGTATGAGTTGTAAGAATTCTTAACTGCCTCAAGTACGCTGATAAGTTCTGCCGAGCCGATTGCAAAACCTATTCTGAGTCCTGCAAGCGAGCGTGATTTTGAAAAAGTGCCTGTTACAAGCAGATTGCCGTATTCCTTGGTAAGCGGCACTGACGAGTAGCCGCCAAAGTCAACGTATGCCTCGTCAATTATAACCACGCTGTCGGGATTGTAATCCATAATTCTGCGAACAAACTGCTCGCCTTCGCCAAGCGAAGTCGGTGCGTTGGGGTTAGGCAAAACAACGCCGCCGTTTGCCGCTTTGTAATCCTCGGGATTAATCCTGAAATCTGCGTCAAGCGGATAGTTCACATAAGGAATTCCGAACAAATCGCACCACACAGGATAAAAACTGTACGTTATATCGGGGTACGCAATCGGTTTGTCGCTGCAGAAAAACGACTGGAACGCAAGTGCAAGCACGTCGTCTGAGCCGTTGCCCACAAACACATTCTGAACACCCACGCCATAGTATTTTGCAAGCACCTCTTTAAGAACAGTTGCGTTTGCGTTAGGATAAAAACGCAGGCTTTCGGCGTTAAAGTCTTTTAAAACCTTGCACGCCTTAGGCGAAGGGGGATAAGGATTTTCGTTTGCGTTGATTTTTACAATATCCTTTTCCTTGCTCTGCTCGCCCGGGACGTACGGCGTGATTTTTCTGAAATTGTCTTGATAAGTACTCATTTTTATAATCTGTCCTCGTAACGCTCGGCAGTGAGTATGCCGTTGTTTACATTAATTTTGCAGATTCGGGCGTTGCGTGCGTCAAACGCATTTGCACCGAGTCCGTCGTCGTAATCACGTGCGTGGTAAACAGCGTACCACTGACCGTCTTTTTTTATCATCGAGTGATGACCCGTACCCTCTTCAAATTCATTTGCCGCAAGAATGGGGTGGTAGGTATCGTCGTCGGGATATTTTTCAAACCTGATTTTTGTAAGGTCGGTTTCGGTAGTTTTTGCCCTTGCATAGCCTATGTAATAAGTCGGCTGCTCGTAACAGTTGCCCGAGTACATAACATAGTGCCAGTCGCCTTCACGGAAGTAAAACGCACCCTCAATCGTGTGCCAGTGCTGACCTTCTTTGTAGCGGTCACGTCGGTATATATCCTCGTCAAGCGTGGGTTCAACCACAACAACCGGCTTACCCTCGGGGGTAAACGGGTCAAGCATTCTGTCAACTACAATGTAGGTGCCAATGCGGTCGCCGTCAAAACGGTTTGTTGAGTAGAACAAAAACAGTCCGCTTTCGTTTTTTACAATGTGAGAGTCAATAGAAAACGGCGGCAGTATCTGCTTTGCGTTTTCAAACGGACCGAGTGGGCTGTCGGCAACGCTTACAAACATCGTCTGCCTGTGGCCGCCTTTGTCAGGCGTGTCGCCGTAAAACTCAAACGAGTTGTACATATAAAACTTGCCGTCAAGTTCAATTACACTCGGAGCCCAGAAACCCTCGTGGTCGGGGACCGTCATAACTCTGCCGTAAAAGCTCCAGCCGTCAAACAAATCGTCTGACTCGTAGGCGTAAATGCCGTCGTGTCCCGTAGTGTAAATATAGTATCTTCCGCCGTGTTCAAAAACATAAGGGTCAGCCTGACCGATGTAATTTTCTTTGTCAATACTGAGTAAGTGCATATCTTGTTCCCTGCTGAGTTATTTTTTTTCTTTTTCTTCTTCAAGTTCTTTAATTTCTTTGTAGAACATATTGGCCTTCAGATATACTTCAATAAAATCGTGAATAATATCTGCAAGTTCGCCCTCTTTGTATCCTATCGGAATAATTCGCTCGTCGTCGTCAATAGCAAGCGGACCTTTTTCAAAGTCGTAGAAGGTCGGCATAATCGAATAACCCGTCTGCATCTTTACAATCGAAATCAGCATATAGTCAGCCGTTGCGTTGACAAATCCCTTTTTCTTTGTATAGCGTTCTATTGTAGAGGTTTCAACGTCGTCGTTGTGCTTTTTTGTGTAGCAGGCGTCAATAACCTTTTCAATATAACTCTCCACCTGCTTTGCGGTGTACGGAGCTTTGAGCAGCATTACGGTGTCAATATCGGCAATGCCGTATTTGTCGCTCTCGCCGCAGGGGATACCCACAAGATTTTCGTCCTTGTCAACGTAAACAGAAATGGTATAAAATTCTTTTTCCATAACAGTCACCAAAGCCATAAATAAATAATTTTTAATAATTATATACTATGCAATTGAAAAATTCAACAATAAATGTTAATATATTTGCGGTGATATAATGAAAAAAGTGCTTATTACAGGCGGAGCTACGGGTATAGGCAAAGCCTGTGCAAAAAAATTCCTTAAAAAAGAATACGAAGTGTTTGTAACATATAACGAAACGCCGTGCGATTTGCAGGGCGTAAACGCCGTTAAGTGCAATCTTAAAAATTCGGACGATATTAAGTCGCTGTTTGAAACTGTGGGTACAGTTGACGTGCTTGTAAATAACGCAGGCGTCAGCCTTGTTAAAATGATTAACGACACTACCGAGGAGGATTACGACCTCGTTACGTCGGTAAACGAGCGTGCCGTGTATTTTTGCTCAAAGCACGCCGCACTCGGTATGATTAAAAGCCAAAGCGGTGCAATTATTAATATCTCGTCTATGTGGGGACAGTGCGGTGCGTCGTGCGAGACGCTGTATTCAATGACAAAGGCGGGCGTTATCGGATTTACAAAAGCACTTGCTCAGGAGCTTGCTCCTTCGGGGATAACAGTAAACTGCGTATGCCCCGGCATTATCGACACAAGAATGAACGCACAGTTCAACAAGGCAGAACTTGAAGAAGAAGTCCCGCTCGGAAGACTCGGCACGCCCGAAGAAGTTGCCGACGCCGTTTTGTTCTTTGCCGAAAATCGCTACACAACGGGGCAGGTGCTCGGCGTAAACGGGGGAATAGTATGAGTTATACCTACGAACGTCTTTCTGACGATATAAAAATCGCCGTCACGCCCGACCACACTTTCGGCACGGACGCAGTTATTCTCGCATACTTTGCAAGCCCCAAACGCAAGGACAAAAGTCTTGATATGGGTACGGGCTGCGGTATTATTCCGTTTTTGTGGCTGCGTGACAAAGGGCAGAGTGCGGTACACTGCCTTGACATTCAGCAAAACGCAATTGAGCAGGTCAATGCCTCGATAGAATATAATTCGCTTGGCGGCAGACTCGTGCCGCATCTCTGCGACTTGCGTGAAATACAAAACGAATTTTCAGCCGAATGCTTTACACTCGTCACGATGAATCCGCCGTACAAGCCGATTAACACGGGCTTTGAGTCGCTGGGCGATAGTGCAAGAATTGCACGCCACGAGGTGTGCTGCAATATTGAAGATGCGGTTAAGGCTGCAAACTATCTTTTGACATATGGCGGCAGATTCTGTATGTGCCACCGCCCCGAACGGCTTGTTGACGCACTTACGGTTATGCGGCAGTACAAACTCGAACCTAAGCGGCTCAGATTTGTTATGGATAAAGAAGGCGAAGAACCCTTTTTGTTCCTTGTAGAAGGCAAGAAGGGGGCAAAGCCGTTTGTACGTGTTGAGCCGCCGCTTGTAATCAAAGACAGAGGCTCAAAATTCACTGAGGAAATGCTCGCTGTGTACGGCTCGTACGCAGACGGCTATGAGGATAAAATAAGATGAACGGTAAACTTTACGTAGTAGGTACGCCAATCGGTAATCTCGGCGACATTTCGCCAAGAGCGGTAGAAACTCTTGAAAAAGTTGACTTCATCGCAGCCGAGGACACAAGAGTAACGCTTAAATTACTCAACCACTTTGGCATAAAAAAAGAGATGGTCAGCTATTTTGAACACAATAAGCGTGAGCGTGGCGAGGTTATCACATCCCGCATTCTCGCAGGGGAGTCATGTGCTATTGTTACAGACGCAGGTATGCCTGCGATTTCCGACCCGGGCGAAGATTTGGTGCTGATGTGCCACGAACTCGGCATACAGGTGGAGTCCGTGCCCGGACCTACGGCGTTTGCAACGGCACTCGCAATCTCGGGTATGAATACGGGCAGGTTTACTTTTGAAGGTTTTTTGTCCGTTTCAAAAAAATCAAGAACAGAACACCTTGAAGAACTTGTCGGAGAGAGGCGGACAATGGTTTTTTACGAAGCACCGCACAAACTCTCAAGAACTCTTGACGATATGCTTAACTGTTTTGGTGACAGAAATATTGCCATAGTCCGTGAGATTACCAAAGTTCACGAGGAGGTCATCCGCACAACTCTTGCCGAAGCGTCCGCACGTTATCACGAAGAAAAACCCAAGGGCGAAATTGTGCTTATTATAGAAGGCAAAAAGGATACCGAAACCGAAATCACGTTTGACGAGGCGGTTAAAAAGGCACGCAACCTCATTGACGGCGGAATGAGTATTAACAACGCCGCAAAAGAACTTGCCAAAGTCACTGCGTTTAAGAAAGGCGATATTTACAAGGCTTTATTATGATTTGCAATGCTTGCCCACGAAAATGCAATATTGACAGAGAAAACACGCTCGGCTTTTGCAGAAGTCCCGAGCGTTTTCGTCTTGCAAGGGCGTCGCTTCATTTTTGGGAAGAACCGTGCATAAGCGGTAAAGACGGCAGCGGCACGGTGTTTTTCAGCGGCTGCAATCTGAGATGTGCTTATTGCCAGAACTACGAAATAAGTCACGGGTGCAAAGGCAAAGAAGTTAGCGGCGACAAACTTGTTGAAATATTTGAAAGTCTTATCCGGCAGGGTGCAAACAACATAAATCTTGTTAACCCGTCGCACTATGCACTTCAGCTTGCAAACGTGCTTAAAACGTGGAAATCGCCCGTGCCGATAGTTTACAACACCTCGGGGTACGACAGTGCCGAAACAATTAAAAAACTTGACGGACTTGTTGACGTTTACCTTACCGACTTCAAGTATATCCGCAGCGATAAGGCGGCACTTTACAGCAGGGCGGAGGATTACGTGGAGGTTACAAAATCTGCACTTGCAGAGATGCAGCGGCAGATACCGCACTGCGAGTTTGACGGCAGCGGTATAATGAAAAAAGGTGTAATCGTACGCCATCTGATACTGCCGTCAAACACAAATTCGTCGCTCAGAATTATCGATTACCTTGCCGAAAACTGCCCCGAGTCATTCATTTCGCTTATGGCACAGTACACGCCTTGCGGCGAACTTGAAAACTTGCCCGAACTCAACCGAAAAATCACCGCACGTGAGTACAACAAGGTTGTTGATTACGCAGTTTCAAAGGGTATTGACAAACTGTTTTTGCAGGAACTAACTTCTGCCGACAAAAAATTTATTCCCGTATTTGATTTTACGGGAATAATGTGATATAGTATATATGTAAAAATTTTACTTTAAAGTAAAGGAGAATTAAAATGAAAAAATTTATGTCGGAATTCAGGGAATTTATTTCAAAGGGCAACGTGCTTGACCTTGCAGTCGGCGTTATCATCGGCGGTGCTTTCGGTGCCATCGTAAACGCACTTGTTGACAACATCATCAATCCGCTTATTGCAATGATTGGCGGCACAGATGTAGGTCTTGCTGTGGTTCTCAGAGGTCAGACTCTTGATTTTGGTAAATTCATCTCTGCAATTCTCAATTTCCTGATTATTGCACTTGTAGTATTTCTTATCGTTAAATCAGCTAATAAGGCAAAAGACCTTGTTTCAAAGAAAGAGGAAGAAGAGGAAGAGGCTACCACAAAAACCTGCCCGTTCTGTAAGAGCGAAATCGACATCGAGGCTACAAGATGTCCTCACTGCACATCAGAACTTCCTGAAGAAACAGAAGAATAATACTGTAATTATGGGCGGATAATATCCGCCCGTTTTAAAAGGAGTAAAATTATGAAAATCGAAGCATACAGTTTTCCGTCGGCAACAGGCGTTTGCGAGATTTACGGCAACGCCTACACACCCGACGAGGGTGAAGTCAACGCAGTACTTGTTATAAATCACGGTATGGCGGAGCATCAGGAAAGATACCGTCCGTTTATCGAATTTATGGTCAATAACGGTTTTGCCGTATATATTCACGATATGGCAAATCACGGCAAGTCAAATGCAAATTTTGACGAGACCGGCTATTTCGGCGATGCAGACGGCTACAAAAAACTTGTTGAGGACTTTAAAACGAGTTTTGAAAAGGCTAAGTTTGCTTATCCCGACAAAAAGATTATTGTTATGGGTCACTCTATGGGTTCGTTCGTTGTACGCTGCTTTACTGCGTGGTATCCCGGTGCAGGCTTTTCGGGTGCAATTTATATGGGTACGGGCGGTGCCAATCCTATTGCAGGTGTGGGCGACAAAGTTTCGGCACTCGTCGCAAAAATCAAAGGCACAAAGCACAAGAGCAAGACTCTTGACAAAATGACTTTCGGCTCATACGGCAAACGCTG
>SVQF01000034.1 GCA_015065445.1 Oscillospiraceae bacterium
GTTCAATGCCCAAATCGTTTTTGTTAAAATCACTTACACTCACTGTTAAGGACGGCAAACTCTATGCCGACAAAACCGTGCTTGAAAAACACGGCGACGTAAGTATGTCGTATGCCGTAAAGCACTTCGGTAACTGATATGGACCAGTTTTCAAGATTTGAACTGCTTGTGGGCAGCGACGCCCTCGGCAGAATTAAACGCAGCCGTGTTGCCGTTTTCGGCATCGGCGGAGTGGGCGGATATGTTGCAGAGGCACTTGCCCGCAGCGGAGTCGGAACGCTCGATATTATTGATAACGACTCCGTCAGCCTCACAAATTTAAACCGTCAGATTATAGCCCTTCATTCAACCGTCGGCAAAAGCAAGGTTGCCGTTATGAAAGAGCGTATACTCGACATCAATCCCGACTGCACCGTCAATGCGTTTGAACTCTTTTTCGGCGCGGACACCGAGGACTCGTTTGATTTTACTCAGTACGACTACGTTGTGGACGCAATCGACACCGTAACTGCAAAACTGCGGCTGATTGAAAAGTGTACAAAACTCGGCGTGCCTGTTATATCGTCAATGGGTACCGGCAACAAACTCGACCCGTCAGGACTCGAGATTACCGATATAAGCAAAACGAGTTACGACGGGCTTGCACGCATAATGCGTAAAGAACTGTCAAAGCGTGGAATTAAGCACCTTCCGGTTGTATATTCAGCAGAGCAGCCTGTTAAACCCGACAGGGAAAAACTCAGCGAACTTCTTGACGCAGAGGATTTGAAAAAACGCACCGTGCCCGCCTCGTCGGCGTTTGTGCCGCCGTGTGCAGGTCTTATGCTTGCAGCAAAAGTTTTAAGCGATTTAGGGGGTGTTTCAGACGGGTAGGGAACTTAGTGATTTACAGCTTATTGAACGCTCGCTGATAAAAAAATACCGCAAAGAAATCTGGAATCCGTTTATAGAGGGCGTCAAGAATTACGAACTTGTGCTTGAGGGCGACAAAATCGCCGTGTGTATTTCGGGCGGCAAGGACAGTATGCTGATGGCAAAACTTATGCAGCAGCTTCAGCGTGTAAGCGACGTGAGTTTTGAACTCGTGTTTCTTGTTATGGACCCCGGATACAATGCCGATAACCGCAAACGCATTGAGGATAACGCAAAGCGGCTGAACATTCCCATAACTGTTTTTGAAAGCAGAATTTTTGACGTGGCAAACAGTGTGAACGAGGGCTCGCCCTGTTACCTTTGTGCAAGAATGAGGAGGGGAAACCTTTACGCCAAAGCACAGGAACTCGGCTGCAACAAAATTGCACTCGGTCACCACTTTACCGACGTGATTGAAACAACGCTGCTCGGTATGTTTTACGGCTCGCAGATTCAGGCGATGCTTCCAAAACTCCACTCAACAAATTTTGAGGGGATGGAACTTATACGCCCGCTGTACTGCGTTCACGAGGATGCTGTTATTTCGTGGTGCAGATATAACGATTTACACTTTATCCAGTGTGCCTGCCGCTTTACCGAAAACTATACAAACAGCGGCGACGGAATAGGCAACAGCAAACGTCAGGAAATAAAAATGCTCATAAAGGAACTCAGAAAAACCAATCCCGATATTGAGCATAATATTTTTAAAAGTATTCATGCCGTGTGCCTTGACACGATGCCGGGCTACAAGCAGGGCGGCGAGTATCACAGTTTTTTAGATAATTATTATAAGGGAGAAAATATATGAACATCTGGCACGACATTTCACCTAAAAGAATAAAAAAAGACCGCTTTTATGCAGTAATCGAAATCTCTAAGGGCGGAAAAAACAAGTACGAACTCGACAAAGAGACGGGTATGCTCAAACTCGACCGTGTACTGTTTACGTCCACTCATTATCCTGCAAACTACGGCTTTATTCCACGTACATATGCAAGCGACAACGACCCGCTCGACGTACTTGTGCTTTGCAGCGAAACCATTCAACCAATGACCATTGTTGAGTGTACGCCAATCGGCGTTCTGATTATGGAGGACAGCGGTGCAAGGGACGAAAAGATCATTGCCGTTCCTGTTAACGACCCCAACTATAACGGCTACACAAATATCGACCAGCTGCCCGTTCACCGCTTTGATGAAATCAAGCACTTCTTCGAGGTTTACAAGTCGCTCGAACACGACAAGGCAACATCTGTAACCGAGGTTAAACCCCGTGAAATCGCCGAGGAAATAATCGAAAACTGCATCGAAAGTTACATTGAAAATTTTCAGATGTAAATTTTGATAATTTTTTCACAAATCAGTTGATTTTTTACCGAAAATATGTATAATTAAGAAAAAAGGAATTTTTACATAAAGGAGATTAAAATTATGGCAAAGAAATATTACTGTCCCGTATGCGGATACGAAAGCGACGAACCTATTGACGAGTGCCCAATCTGCCACGCAAAAATGGCTGTAAGGGAAGAGTCAGAGGAAATGACATGGGCTGCAGAGCACGTTGTTGGAATCATCGACGGCGTTGACGAGGAAATCGTTCAGGGCCTTCGTGAAAACTTCACAGGCGAGTGCAGCGAAGTTGGTATGTATCTTGCAATGGCAAGAGTGGCTCACAGAGAGGGCTATCCCGAAATCGGTCTTTATTGGGAAAAGGCTGCATGGGAAGAGGCAGAGCATGCTGCTAAGTTTGCAGAAATGCTCGGCGAAGTTCTTACAGACAGCACCAAAAAGAACCTCGAAATGCGTGTTGCGGCAGAATACGGTGCAACAGCAGGCAAAACCGAACTTGCTAAAAAAGCGAAGGCAGCAGGTCTTGACGCCATCCACGACACCGTACACGAGATGGCAAGGGATGAAGCAAGACACGGAAAGGCTCTTAAAGGGCTTCTTGATAGATACTTCGCTGACTAATTCAAAATGTTGTAACAGGGAGCTTGGTAGTGTCTTGCTACCGAGCTCCAAATTTTTGCCGTAAGGCAAAAAGCTTGGGAACAACAGTCCGGTGGACTGTTGTGTCAGCGAGGCGGTGTGCAACTGAGCACCCACTTGCAGTATCGCTCAAGAGCCGCAGAGATTTCCGTACACAAATCGGCAAAGCACTTAAAGGACTTCTTGATAGATACTTCGCTGACTAATTCAAAATGTTGTAACAGGGAGCTTGGTAGTGTCTTGCTACCGAGCTCCAAATTTTTGCCGTAAGGCAAAAAGCTTGGGAACAACAGTCCGGTGGACTGTTGTGTCAGCGAGGCGGTGTGCAACTGAGTACCCAATAGCAGTATCACATAAGAGCCGCAGAGATTTCCGTACAAAAATCGGCAAAGCTCTTAAGGGCTTATTAGACTGCTAATTAAAATTACAAACGGGCTGCTGAACAGTTATTTCTGTTCAGCAGCCCGTTCTCTTTGACACCCGGCACTATGAAAAATACCCTATGGGGTGGATTATGTGTTCGTCGTGGGGGTTGAAGTCGGCAAGTTTTTTTGACTTCAGTTGGCACGCACGCTGAATACAGTAGTGACCGAAACGTCTGCGTAGCGTGTCCACCGTGTACTCGATTTTTTCCATTTTTTCACGGTGCAGGGCAGTGCCGAGCAGGTCGTACTGCTCAAAGTACTCAAAGTCAAAATCGCTTACCGAAATTCCGAGCGAGCGGATGTTGGCGCCCCAGCGGTAGTTCGTTCTGAAAAGTTCCATACCTGCGGCAAGAATTTCGGTGCTTATGTTGGTGGGGACGGCGAGCTTTTTCTGTCGGGTGAACGACGACAGGTTGGTATCCCTTACGCTTATTGTGACCGTCCTGCCTTTGAATCCCTGCTCACGCAGTCGCTCAGCCACGCTCTCTGCAAGCACACGCATTACGGTGCTGACATCCTCGTCTGTTACCAAATCGCACGGCGTGGTGGTTGAGTTTCCAACGCTTTTCACATCACGTATTTCGTCTTTGTGGCGTACGGGCATATCGTCAAGCCCGTTTGAAAAACGGTGCAGCGTGTCGCCGTTTTTACCAAACACGCTGCGTAAAAATCTGACGTCAGTGTTTGCCAAATCCCCGATTGTGTAAATCCCGTACGAGTGAAGTTTTTTAGTCGTTGAGCGGCCAACAAACAGCAAGTCGCTGCAGGGCAGGGGAAATGCAATATCCTTGTAGTTGTCTTTTCCTATACGGGTTATTGCGTCGGGCTTTTTGTAATCCGAACCGAGTTTTGCAAAAATCTTGTTAAAACTTACGCCTATGCTGACCGTTATGCCGAGCTCAAATTTTATGCGGCGGCGTATTTCTTCGGCTATTTCCATTCCGCTTTGCATACAGCCCGTAACGTCAAGCCAGCTTTCGTCAAGACCGAACGGCTCAATGTAGTCGCTGTAATCTTCGTACACCTTGCGGCATAATTTTGAAAAGCGGAGGTAAAGCGGATAATTAGGCGGCACAACAACAAGGTCGGGACATTTCTGATACGCCTTCCACAGCGGCTCTCCCACGGTTAAACCGTACTTTGACGCTATTTCGTTTTTTGTAAGAATAATTCCGTGACGTGTTTCGGGATTGCCTCCCACCGCAACAGGCTTGTCACGTATCTCGGGACGGTAAAGGCATTCTACCGAAGCATAAAATTTGTTGCAGTCAACGTGAAGTATTGTTCTTTCCATTTTTCTAAGCCTCGAACATCTGTTTGAATATATTATAATACAACATTTGTTCTAAATCAAGCCATATATGTTGTGGACAGTATGCATTACATACACAATTAGTGAATAAATATTGCATTGTTTTAAAAAAAGTGATATTATACTTATTTCAGGAGGACAATATTATGACTAAATATACAGATATGACAAAAGAACAGCTCGTTGCGGAAAAAACTGTTCTTCAGAAAAAGTTTGACGATTACAAAGCGATGGGGCTGAACCTCGATATGTCACGTGGCAAGCCATCTAAAGAACAGCTTGATTTGTCCATGGACCTGCTCAACGTTACCGATTATGTTGAGGACGGCATCGACCTCAGAAACTACGGCATTATCGACGGTATTCCGAGCTGCAAAAAACTGTTTGCAGACCTTCTCGGAGTTGAGTCCAAAAACATTCTTTTAGGTCCGAATGCAAGCCTTTCGCTTATGTTTGACTATATTGCACAGGCTTATTCGCACGGTGTAATGGGCAGCACCCCGTGGGGCAAACTTCCCGAGGTTAAGTTCCTTTGCCCTGTACCCGGATACGACAGACACTTTACAATTCTTGAGTATTTCGGAATTAAGATGATTAATGTTGATATGACTCCCGACGGACCCGATATGGACGCCGTTGAAGAACTCATAAAGGACGAAAGCGTTAAAGGTATGTTCTGTGTGCCTAAGTATTCAAATCCGCAGGGCATTACATATACCGACGGGGTTGTTGAGCGTATTGCGGCACTCAAGCCTGCGGCAAATGACTTCAGAATTATCTGGGACAACGCATATATTATTCATGAGATTTATGATGAGGGCGATGACCTTCTTAATATCTTTGACGTTCTGTCGAAGTATGATAACGACGATATGGTTATTGAGGTTTGCTCAACGTCTAAAATGACTTTCCCGGGTGCGGGTATTTCGGCACTTGCGGCGAGTGAAGGAAATATTGCCGATATTCTTAAAAGACTCAACTGCCAGACCATCAGTTACGACAAGATGAATCAGCACAGACACGTCGAGTTTTTCGGAGATGTAAACGGCATTAAAGAACATATGAAAAAGCACGCCGCTATTATGAAACCGAAGTTCGAGATGGTGCTTCGCCACCTCGAAAACGAACTCGGCGGACTCGGCATTGCAACGTGGATTGAACCCCGTGGCGGATACTTTATCAGCCTTGATGTTATGGAAGGCTGTGCAAAAAGAGTGGGCGAACTCTGTAAAGAGGCGGGCGTTGTACTTACAAACGTAGGTGCTACGTATCCTTACGGCAAAGACCCGAAAAACAGCAATATCCGTATTGCTCCGTCACTTCCGCCCGTTGATGAACTTGACCTTGCGGCACAAATACTCTGCGTAAGCGTAAGGCTTGCGTGCGTTGAGGCGTTACTGAAATGAAAATAGGTGCTTCCACCTCTTGTTTTTATCCCGTGCTTACCGAAAAAGCACTCGACAAAGTAATTGAACTCGGCTTCGAAACAGGCGAGGTGTTCTTCAATTCCTCGTGCGAACTCGAAGACCGTTTTACAACCGAAATGAAAAAACACGCCGACAGTGCAGGAATGAAGATACTGTCGGTGCATCCTTTTTCGTCATTTATAGAAAACACCTGTATATTCGGCGAGTACCAAAGGCGTTACGACGATTTTATAGACCTGTATAAAAAGCAATTTCACGCCGCAGCCGTACTCGGTGCGGATATTGCAGTTATCCACGGAGCACTTGCAGTGCAGAAAAGGGATATCCCGGAAGAGTTATATTTTGACCGCTTTGCGTCGCTTATTGAACTCGGCAAGGCTGAGGGCGTAAGAGTCTGTCAGGAAAACGTTGTGCGTTTCCGTTCGCAGTCGCTCGATTTTTTAAAGCGTATGCGTTCGGTTTTCGGCGACGACTTCAATATGGTGTTTGACATAAAGCAAGCTATCCGTTCGGGCTACGACCCGTTTGAAATTGTTGAGGAGATGAAGGACGATATAGTGCATCTTCACCTCAGCGATAACACTCCCGACTGCGACTGTATGCCGCCGGGCAGAGGCAGTTTTGATTTTAAAAGACTCTTTGACACAATGGCTCAGGCGAATTACAGCGGCGGTGCGGTAATCGAAATCTACTCAAAGGGCTATGACGTCGAAACGGAACTCGCAAAGAGTAAAGAATATTTTGATAAATTAATATGAATAAACTAAGCAACAAGACAAAGGGAATAATCTGCATACTTCTGTCCGCTTTATGTTTCAGCGGAATGAGTTCGTTCATAAACCTTTCGGGCGATTTACCAACGCCGCAGAAGGTCTTTTTCCGCAACCTTGTTGCTCTTTTTATTGCCACAATCACCCTGCTGAAAAAGCACGAAAAAATAAGACCGCAGAAGGGTTGTCTTAAATACCACCTTCTGCGTTCAAGTGCAGGGCTGCTCGGTGTGTTCGGTAACTTCTATGCCACAACGCATATGTCGCACACCGCAGACGCCGCAATGCTCAATAAAATGTCGCCGTTTTTCACACTGATTTTTTCTGCTATATTCCTCAGAGAAAAAGTAAAACTCAGACAGGCACTTGCAATTATCGGTGCGTTCCTCGGTGCGATGCTTGTAATCAAGCCGACTTTTGCAAACGCCGAACTTATGCCGTCGATTGCAGGATTTATGGGCGGCGTGTGTGCAGGTGCGGCGTACACCTGTGTTCGCCATATGGGTAACAAGGGCGAAAACGGACATTTTACCGTGTTCTTTTTCTCGGCGTTTTCGGTTGCAGTTACTGCACCGTACCTCGTGTTCTTCTACCAGCCGATGACAATGCGTCAGTTTGTGTTTCTCATACTCGTCGGCGTATGTGCTGCGGGCGGACAGTACGGAATAACAGCCGCTTACACCTTTGCACCAAGCAGAGAAATTTCAGTCTACGACTACTCAAATATTATCTTCACCGCCATTGAAGGCTACCTCTTTCTCGGTCATCAGATACCCGACGCACTGTCAGTTGTGGGCTATGTTGTTATCTGTACAATGGCAATCTGGATGTTTTTCTACAACAAAAAGGAACATAAACTTAAAAACGCTTAAAAGTATCAATATATTGTTGTAAAGTAAAAATACTTGCTTTTTTCTATATCTTGTGTTATAATGCATTTTGTAGTGAGAAAAACAAGGAGGATTTACACTATGAAATGTCCGTTTTGTTCATTTACAGACAGTAAGGTAATTGACTCTCGCCCGACAGATGAAAACGAGCGAATCCGCCGCAGAAGAGAATGTCTGCAGTGCGGAAAAAGATTTACTACATACGAGATTATTGAGGACGTGCCGATTATTGTTATTAAAAAGGACAAGTCCCGTGAAGTGTTTGACCGTAACAAAATTCTCAAGGTATGCTTCGTGCGTGCGAAAAAAGACACGTTACAATCAATGACCTTGAGGCTAAAATCAGCGAGATTGAAACTGCACTGCAGTCGTCCGTTGACCGTGAGGTTACCTCTGCACGTATAGGCGAACTTATTATGGAAAAGCTCAAGGATATCGACGAGGTTGCTTACGTTCGCTTTGCCTCGGTTTACAAAGAGTTTGACTCGGCGGAATCCTTCCGTGAGGAACTCGCAAAACTTAACGACTGATATATTAAAACGCTGTTCAGATGAACAGCGTTTTTGTGTTAATATTTGTATGGTCCGTGCGGAGTAGAATTGAATTTGTCAATAACAATCTGATAGCGTTCGTACGCCATTTTAACAGCGTCATCCCACGATATGTAAATATCGTTCTGAGCCTTTGTTCCCACTCTGCCGAGCAGGTCCTTGTTATCAATAATTTTCTGTGTTTTTGTGTAAAGGCTGTGTGCGTTTTCTTCACACAAAAAGCCCGTCTCGGCGTCAACTATTCCCTCTGCCGCACACGACCCTTCAACAAGAAGGGCGGGCGTTGCACTTGCAGCAGCCTCACGCACAACAAGTCCGTTTGTGTCAAACTGCGATGGAAAAACAAGCAAATCTGCCGCACTGTAATAAATCTGCAGCTCGTGTCTGTCGAGTATCTGCTCGGTGAAAATCACTTCGTTTGTAAGCCCGATTTTTCGGGTGTATTTTTTTATCGCACCTTCGTCGGGTCCCATACCTACCATCAACAAACGGTAGTCGGTGCCTGCGTTTTTAAGCATACGGCAAGCGTCGAGAATCAGCCTGATGTTTTTATACCAGTTAAGTCTGCCGACAAACAGCAGAATCGGAACGTCGCTTGGTATGTTATGTTTTCGGCGGATAGAATCACGCTCGTTGTCGCTGATGCTTACAATAGGCAGGTCGCAGCCGTTGGGCATAACGTGAAAGTCTCCGTCGTAGCCCATATTGTGCAGCGATTCACGTGTTCCTTTGCTTGTAACCCACACTTCGTCAGCCGACTTGATGTTGTTAAGTGCCATACCGTAAGCACGCCGTTTTATTACGTAGGACGGTACTCTCGTTTCGATGTCGTACTCAAATTTTGTGTGGTATGTAAGCACTACGGGGAACCTTTTAATGCGGTTTACACGTCTGAAATAGTAACTTGTTGCAATCGGGCAGTGCGAGTGCAGAATGTCAAAATTCATATCAACAATATCTGTTGAAAACACTTTCTTAAACGGCCAGCCCACAGGATAACCCTCGCCAAAAGTAAAAAGACTTTTGTATCGGTAAATCTTGTATGGGAACCTGTAGTCCTCTGCGTTCGGGTTGTCGGGAGTTACTATAACCGCCTCACCGTATTTTTCGTTGATTATATCTGCATAGCATTTGATAGTGGTGCTGACGCCGTCAATAGTAGGGTACCAGGCGTCGTTACCGAGTGCTACCTTTAATTTTTTATTCTCCATAGGTAATCACCTCGAAGGCATTATAACACATAGAACACCATAAGTAAAATAAATAAATTATTAACTTTTTTGCTCTTGATAATATGTTTAATATATTATATAATAAACAATGACTAAGTTTAATTCACAGGAGCAGGCTATGGCTGAACAGTATTCTGTGTCGCTTGAAAAGATTATACTAAATCACAATCTCGAGATTGTGTATATTCCCAAAGCGGCAAACGAAATCGAAATCATTACAAACGAGGTTAACCGCCCGGGCATAGTTCTTACGGGCTACACCGATTATTTTGACAGCCTCAGAATTCAGATTCTCGGCTGGACGGAACTCGGCTTTTTGCAGAATATGCTGCCCGACGAACGCCGCAGAGCCCTTGCGTACTGGCTCGGACTTCATCCCGCTGCAGCGGTTGTAACACGTGGACTCGATATTCCGGATTACTTTGTTGAGGCTTGCAGGGAGTATGAGGTGCCGCTACTCAGGACGGACGAGGAAACGTCGCCGTTTCTTGCAGCACTGATTGCCTTCCTCAACCGTGAACTCGCACCACGTATTACACGGCACGGCGTACTTGTTGAGGTTTACGGCGAAGGTGTGCTGATTGTCGGCGAGAGCGGTGCGGGTAAGAGCGAAACTGCAATTGAACTTATCAAGCGAGGACACCGTCTTATCGCAGACGACGCTGTGGAAATCCGCAAAGTATCCGACAAGGTGCTTGAAGGTTCGTCGCCGAGTAATATCCGCCACTTCATCGAGCTACGAGGTATCGGCATTATCAATGCCCGCAGGGTATTCGGTATGGGTGCTGTAAAACCTCAGGAAAAAATTGATATGATTATTCAGCTTGAGGAATGGGATTCAACCAAGGCATACGACAGACTCGGACTGGATAACGAGTACGCTAAAATCCTTGACGTCAAGGTGCCTGTGATTACGGTGCCGATTACACCCGGACGAAATCTCGCCGTTATTGTGGAGACTGCGGCGATGAACAACCGTCAGAAAAAGATGGGATATAACGGAGCCAAGGAACTTATGCACTCGCTCGGTATGGACGATATTGAGCCGAGCGATAAGGAACTTGAAATCTGGAACAACAGTTAATTATTTGCAAAGGGGATAAAATTTATGTACACAATAGGAATTGATTTAGGCGGAACAAACATTGTTGCCGCAGTAGTTGACGACAAGTATAACATCATCGCAAAAGCAAAAACTCCTACTGCTATGCCACGCAGTGCCGACGAGATTTTTGACGACATCGCTATGGTTTCAAAGCAGGCTATGGGTGACGCAGGCGTTACAATCGACGATATTGAGTCAATCGGTATGGGTACACCGGGTACTGTCAATACCGAGGGCGTAATTGAATTTGCTAACAACCTTGGCTTTGACCACGTTCCCGCCGCTCAGATGCTTAAAGACAGACTCGGCGACAAGCCCGTGTTTATTGAAAACGACGCAAACTGCGCCGCCCTCGGCGAAGCATACGCAGGCTGCGGCAACGGTGCAAAGAACTTTGTTGCCATAACTCTCGGAACGGGCGTTGGCTCGGGCGTAATTGTAGACGGCAAAATCGTGTCGGGCGTTAACAACGCAGGCGGCGAGTGCGGTCATATGGTCATAGTTGTTGACGGCGAGCCGTGTACCTGCGGACGTAAGGGCTGCTGGGAGGCATACGCTTCGGCAACCGCACTTATCAATCAGACAAAGCGTGCCATGGAAGAATATCCCGACTCTATTATGCATCAGCTCGCAGAGGAAGAGGGCAAAGTTTCGGGCAGAACCGCATTTGACGCAATGCGTCACGGCGATATCGCAGGAATAAAGGTAGTTGACAATTACATAAAATACGTTGCCTGCGGACTTATCAACCTTGTAAACGCACTCCAGCCCGAGATTATTTGTGTTGGCGGCGGAATCTGTAACGAGGGCGAAACCCTTCTCAGACCGCTTCGCAGATACATCGAGTCCGAGCGTTACAGCGTTTATTCAAAAATTCAGACCAAGGTTATGAAGGCTGAACTCGGTAACGATGCAGGTATTATCGGCGCCGCAATCCTCGGCAGCGTAAAATAAACTACAACAGGTGAAATTTTGACAGAACTTATCAATTTTTTAAACACTCAGCAAATTGAATATACAGAAAACGAATCTATGGCAAGCCACACCACCTTTAAAATAGGCGGTGCGGCTCGTCTTGTAACAGAGCCGAAAACCGAGGACGAAATCGCACTGATTGTTAAAAAGTGCAGGGAACTCGGCGTTCGCTATATGGCAATCGGCAACGGCTCAAATCTCCTTGTGGACGACGGCGGAATTGACGCTTGCGTTATTCTTCTCGGCAGGAATTTTTCAGACGTCCGCCTTATTGACGACACAACGATTTATGCCGAAGCAGGTGCTCAGCTTATCAAAGTGTGCAAAACCGCACTCGAAAACGGACTTACAGGCCTTGAGTTTGCCTACGGTATACCGGGTTCGTGCGGCGGTGCTGCGTTTATGAACGCAGGTGCCTACGGTGGCGAGATGAAGGACGTTTTATACAGGTGCGACCACATTATGCCCGACGGCGAAAAAGGCAAACTCGAAGGCGACGACCTCAACTTGTCATATCGCCACTCGGCATATTATGAAAACGGCTGCATAATAACGGGCGTTTACCTTAAACTGAAAAAGGGCGACAGGGCAGAAATAAAAGCAAAAATGGACGACCTTCTCGGCAGGCGTAAGGATAAGCAACCGCTTGAATACCCGTCGGCAGGCTCCACTTTCAAACGTCCCGATGGCTACTTTGCAGGTGCCTTGATTGAGGAGTGTTCGCTCAAAGGTGCTTCAGTCGGCGGTGCTCAGGTAAGCACAAAACACGCAGGATTTGTAATTAACAAAGGCGGTGCAACCTGCAAGGATGTACTCGACCTTTGCAAAATGGTGTCCGACACCGTATATAAAAACAAGGGCGTTAAGCTCGAAATGGAAATCAGAGTAACAAAATAGCAGGGCTTTAAAATGAAAGAGATTATCTTACTTACAGGCGTATCGGGTGCGGGCAAATCAACCGCCATGAGTTTTATGGAGGACGCAGGCTATTACTGCATTGATAATATGCCTGCGGAACTTATATCAACTTTTATAAGTCTTATAGAAAATTCCGACGACTACAACAAAATTGCAGTCGTTGCCGACGTGCGTTCAAAGGGCGTGTTCACTGCGTTTACAAACGCTGTTGAAAACCTCAAGTACGGCGACTATTCGGTTAAGATAATTTATCTTGATATCAAAACGCCCGAGGCACTCAAACGCTACAAACTCACAAGGCGTAAGCACCCGTTTGCCGACAAGTTTGCGGGCAGAATTGAAGAGGCTCTTCAGTACGAAAAAGAAGTACTCAAGCCAATCCGTCAGAGTGCGGATTTTGTAATCGACACATCCGACCTCAGCAACAATCAGCTGCGTGAAAGACTCACCCAGATTCTGATTGGTGAGGACAAGGACGTTATGAACATCAACGTAATGTCCTTCGGATTTAAGCACGGTATTCCCACCGACGCCGATTTTGTTCTCGACGTTCGCTGCCTGCCCAATCCTTACTGGGTAGAGGCTCTGCGTTCAAAAACAGGACTCGACGAGGAGGTCTACAACTACGTTTTCAGTTTTGAGCAGGCAAACGAACTGCTCGAAAAACTGAAAGATCTGCTCGACTTCCTCAACCCGCTTTACATAAAAGAGGGCAAGAGTCAGGTGGTAATCGCTATCGGATGCACAGGCGGCAACCACCGCAGCGTAGCGTTTGCCGAGGCACTTTACAAGTACTTTAAACGCCGCTGGGACAACGTAACGGTCAACCACCGTGACATAGAAAGAAGATAAAACACTATGGCATCATTTTCGTCACAGGTAAAAAACGAACTTGTGAAAATTGAATATGACAAGCGATGTTGTAAAAAGAGCCTTCTGTACGGAATGGCTCTGTTTTCTAAGTGCTTTTCTTATGACAGAATGACTTTTCAGAGCGAAAACGAAAACATAATTATGCTCTGCAAACGTCTGCTCAAAGAACTGTGCAACATCGACTGCAACATTACGGTATCACCTTCCGGCAAAATCTTTACTATTGACATAAAAAACAAAACGACTGCAGCAAGACTGTTTAACTACTTTGCCCACTCGCAGTACGAAACAAGCCTTAAAATCAACTTTTCAAACTTCAACTGTCAGGACTGCCAAAACGCTTTTCTTGCAGGCGTGTTTCTTAGTTGCGGAACAGTCACAAGCCCCGAAAAAGACTATCATCTCGAGTTCTCCGTGGCGTTTTTAAATCTCACAAAAAGCCTTATGACGCTTTTTGCCGAAAGTGATTTGTCGCCAAAACTTATAACCCGCAAGGGATATCACATAATATACTTTAAGGACAGTGAGTCTATTGAGGACTGCCTGTACATTATGGGTGCTTCGGCATCGATGTTCGATATGATGAATATTAAAATTGTAAAAGAAATCCGCAACGCAGCCAACCGCAAGGCAAACTGCGAAACTGCAAATATAGAAAAAACGGTCAACGCTGCGTCACCGCAGATTGCCGCAATTCTCAAAATACAAAAGAAAAAGGGGCTTGAATCACTATCGCCCCAACTTCATGAGATGGCGGAGGTACGGCTCGACAATCCCGACTTGTCGCTGTCCGAACTTGCCTCAATGTTCAATCCGCCCATATCACGCAGCGGTGCAAACCACCGACTGAAAAGACTCATTCAGATTGCAGATGAATTATAATTAACTTTGAGACTTTAAACTTGAGTCTTGAGTCTGCGGAGCATCGCTTCGCTATTTAGGAGGAAACATATGTTCACTCATCTCCACTTGCACACGCAGTTCAGCCTGCTTGACGGTGCCTGCCGTCTTGACAGGCTTATTGCCCGTGCAAAAGAACTGGGGATGACGTCGCTTGCTATCACCGACCACGGCAATATGTACGGTGCGGTTGATTTTTACAGAGCCTGCAAAAAAGAAGGAATTAAGCCCATAATCGGCTGCGAAGTATATGTCGCACCCCGCACACGTTTTGACAAGGATAAGGTTCTTGACAAGGAGTACAATCACCTTATTCTTCTTGTGAAGAACGAAACGGGCTACAAAAATCTTATTAAAATGGTGTCCCTCGCATTTACTGAGGGATTTTATTTCAAGCCACGAATTGACCGTGATTTGCTCGAAAAACACAGCGAAGG
Organism: Oscillospiraceae bacterium; assembly: GCA_015065445.1. Classification (GTDB taxonomy): domain Bacteria; phylum Bacillota; class Clostridia; order Oscillospirales; family Acutalibacteraceae; genus Eubacterium_R. The sequence continues at coordinate 14,720 of SVQF01000034.1, forward strand.
GCTTGTGTGTCTGTCCGCCTGTATTGCGGGCGAAATACCGCAGTTGCTTCTGCAAAAAGACTACGACGGAGCAAAGCGTGCGGCACTGTGGTACCGTGACGTTTTCGGAGAGGGCAACTATTATCTTGAAATTCAGAATCACGGACTCCCCGAACAGCAGGTCGTTCTTGACGGCATACGCCGACTTAACAGCGACACAGGTATTCCCATGGTCGCAACAAACGACGTTCACTACGTAATGCAGGAGGACGCCGATATTCAGCAGGTGCTTATCTGCATTGCCACAAATAAGACTCTCGGCGAGGATACGGGACTCGAATTTCACAGCAACAATTTCTACCTTAAAAGCGAAAGCGAAATGCGTGAACTCTTTGCCGATTATTCCGACGCCGTTGACAACACCGGAAAGATTGCCGAAATGTGCAACTTCGACTTCGAATTCGGCAACACCAAACTTCCGTACTTTGCAACTCCCGACAATCAGGACCACTTTGAGTATTTCAGAAAACTCTGCTACAAGGGACTTTACAAGCGTTACGGCAGGGACGTTCCCGACAGTTACAAAGAACGTCTTGAGTACGAACTCAAAACCGTAAACAAAATGGGCTACACGGACTACTACCTGATTGTTCAGGACTTTGTCCGCTTTGCAAAAAGCAAGGATATCCCCGTAGGTCCGGGCAGAGGTTCGGGTGCGGGTTCGCTTGCGGCGTACTGCATCGGTATCACCGACCTTGACCCTATGAAATATGACCTCATCTTTGAGCGGTTCCTCAATCCCGAGCGTGTTTCAATGCCCGACTTTGATATTGACTTCTGCTACGAAAGGCGGCAGGAGGTTATTGATTATGTAACCGAAAAATACGGTGCTGACCACGTGGCACAGATTGTGACCTTCGGCACCCTGCAGACCCGTGCTGCAATACGTGACGTAGGGCGTGCAATGGGTATGCCGTACTCTGCGGTTGACGCAGTTGCAAAACTTGTGCCAAACAGCTTTCACATCACAATTGACGAAGCTGTAAACAAGAGCAAAGAGCTTCGCAGGGCGATGGAGGAGAGCGACGAGGTTAACCGCCTTATTCAGACAGCACGTCAGGTTGAGGGTATGCCACGCAACACGTCAACTCACGCTGCGGGCGTTGTAATTACGCACGACCCCGTGTCGAGTTATGTTCCTCTTGCAACAAACGACGGGCTCGTTGTAACGCAGTATATTATGACCACTCTCGAGGAACTCGGTTTGCTTAAAATGGACTTTCTCGGACTGCGTACGCTCACCGTTATTGACGACGCCTCAAAGGCAGCAGGAATAAATATTCACGATATTTCGATTGACGATGCAAAGGTGTACAAGCTTTTTGCAAAGGGGCAGACCGAGGGCATCTTTCAGTTTGAGTCGGGCGGTATGAAACAGATGCTTATGAACCTCAAACCAACTGCACTTGAAGATTTGATTGCCGCAACTTCGCTTTACCGTCCGGGTCCCGCAAGCCAGATTGATACCTTTGTGGAGAATTCAAAAAACAAGAATAATATAAAATATGACACTCCTATGCTTGAGCCGATACTCAAAAACACCTACGGCTGTATGGTGTATCAGGAGCAGGTTATGCAGATATTCCGCTCGCTTGCGGGGTATTCTTACGGCAGGGCGGACGTTGTACGTCGAGCTATGAGCAAAAAGAAGCACGATGTTATGGAACGTGAACGCAACACCTTCATTGAGGGTTGTGCAAAAAACAACATCGACTTTAAAACGGCAAACGGTATTTTTGACAAAATGACCGACTTTGCCTCGTACGCCTTCAACAAGTCGCACGCTGCGTGCTATGCACTCGTTGCGTATCAGTGTGCGTATCTTAAAACCTATTATCCTGCCGAATTTATGGCGGCTCTGCTTACGTCGGTGCTTGATTCGTCGGGCAAGGTGGCAAGATATATTGCAGAGTGCAAACGCCTTGGCTTACGTCTTGCACCGCCCGACATCAACCGCTCTATGAAAGGCTTTACAGCAAGCGGCAGAGTCATAAACTACGGACTTCTCGGCATTAAAAACCTTGGCAGTGACTTTATAGGCGAGATTATTGAAGAACGCAAAAACGGAGATTTTCAAACCCTGTCCGATTTCTGTGAACGAATGCAACACGGCCACTTCAACCGAAGGGCAGTGGAGTCGCTCATACGCTGCGGTGCACTTGACTGTACGGGCAGCAACAGACGGCAGATGCTTCAGGGACTTCCCGTTATTGTAACTAATATAGAGGAGCAACGCCGCAAAACGATGTACGGTCAGGTTGGACTTTTCGATATAAGCGAAGACTTCGGACTCGACTTTACTCTTCCCGACGTAAAGGAGTTCACCAAGCACGACCTTTTGCAGATGGAAAAAGAGATGACGGGGCTTTATCTTTCGGGTCACCCGATGGATAAGTACGAGGATTATATCGTCAGTGCAGGCTGTGCCCGCACGTTCGAAATACTCGACGCAGCAGGCGACACGTCACGCTTTAAAGACGGCGACACTGTAACTCTGTGCGGTATAATTAATCACATTACAGTCAAACAGACCCGTGCCAACAAAGCTAATATGGCGTTTGTAACGCTCGAGGACCTGTACGGTACGGTTGAGGTTATACTGTTTCCCAAAGTGTTTCTGCAGTATGCGTCGCTTGTGCGAGAGGGCGAAGTTATAGCGGTATCGGGTACTCTGTCCGTGGAGGACGAAAAGGACGCTAAAATTCTTGTTAACACGGCGTTCAAGCCCGGCTCCGAGCCGCCTAAGGCAGAGCGGCAACAAAAGAGCAAACGCAGAGGGCTGTTCCTTAAATTCTCAAATAACAGCGACATCAGACTCGAAAGAGCAAAAACGCTTCTCTCTGTTTTTGAGGGAGATATGCCGCTCTACTTCTTCTTTGAGGATGAAGGAAAATACCACCGTATGCCGCAGGATATGAACGTAGATGTCAACCCGACAATGCTCGGCGAACTCAGACGGCTTCTCGGCGACGGCAACGTTGCTGTAATAAAGTGACAAGTATTGACATTTATTTTTGTTTATTATATAATATGTAAAATTTTTAGAATAAATCCATTAGGGGAGTTTTGATTATGAAAAAAATTGCAGTACTTACAAGCGGTGGCGACGCACCGGGTATGAACGCTGCTGTAAGAGCAGTTGTAAGAACAGCATGCGAAAACGGAATTCAGGTTTATGGCGTTATCAGAGGCTACAACGGTCTTATCAACGGCGATTTTATCGAAATGGATTTGCGTTCCGTTTCAGACATTATCAACCGTGGCGGTACAATTCTGTACACAGCAAGATGTGCAGAGTTTGCCACAGAGGAAGGTATGAGAAAGGCAATCCGCACCTGTCAGGAGTGGGGCATTGAAGGCGTTGTTGTTATCGGCGGCGACGGTTCGTTCAGAGGTGCAAGAGACCTCAGCGAACGTGGTATTCCCTGCGTAGGCATCCCCGGTACAATCGACAACGATATTGCCTGCTGTGACTACACAATCGGTTATGACACCTGCCTTAACACAATTATGGAACTCGTTGACCGTATCCGTGATACCACGGAGTCGCACGACAGATGCTCTGTTATAGAGGTTATGGGTCGCCGTGCAGGTTACCTTGCACTTAACTCGGGTATTGCCTGCGGTGCAACTGCTATCCTTATTCCCGAAGTTCCGTTTGATATCGAAAAGCACGTTATTGAACGTATGAAGAAAACTCAGCGTGCCGATAAAAAGCACTTTATCATCATTTGTGCAGAGGGCGTTGGCGTTGACGTCAAAGGCCTTGCAGAAGAGATTGAGGCTAAAACAGGCGTTGAGTCAAGAGCAACCATCCTCGGCCACACACAGCGTGGCGGTTATCCTACAGCCAAGGACAGAATTATGGCTACACGTATGGGTAACTACGCTGTTAAACTTCTTATGAAGGATATCGGCAACCGTGTTGTTGCCGCACAGAAAGAAGAGGTTGTTGACTACGACATCTTTGAGGCACTCAATATGAAGAAGACAATTGATATGGACCTTTACAACGTAGCACACGAGGTCTCAATTTAACAAAAAATACGGCAGGGCTGTCTCATATGAGACAGCCTTTTTCTTATTAATAAAACATTATATTACGCACAAAATAATTTCGGGTGAAATTATGAAAAAAGCAATCAGAATTTTTGATTTGATTCTTGCTGGCATCTGTGCAGTAATATTTGTGTTTGTAGTAATCGGCAACAGCGTTGTGCCGTCAGAGGTGACGGCGTTCGGTAATACGAGCGGCAGTTTTTCGTCAATATATACTTACGGCAGCAAAGATAAAACCTCGTCCGTAAATTATCAGAGTGCCACGGCAGTCAGTCAGGAAGTACGTCTGCTTGGAGTCGTTCCCGTCAAAACAATCAGTGTTTCGCAGTCCGACACAAAGACCGTGTTTGTAAGCGGCGAGGTTTTTGGCATCAAACTTTATACTGACGGCGTAATCGTTGTAGGCACGCAGAGCGTTGATTCTGACAGAGGAAAGGTTAATCCTGCCGAGGAGAGCGGCATACAGGTGGGGGATATAATAGTATCTATTAATAATACAGAAGTGTTTTCGTCAAACGAAGTCACCGCCATCCTCAACGACAACAACGGCGGCGACTACACAATCAAGGTAAAACGTGACGGCAGATACCGAACCTTTACCCTTCATCCAGCCTACTCGCAGCGTGAGGGCTGCTACAAAGCAGGTATGTGGGTGCGTGACTCAACAGCAGGCATAGGCACTATTACATTTTATAATAAGGACGAAGGCACGTTTGCCGCACTCGGTCATCAGGTGAACGACGTTGACACAAATATGATTATGCCGCTACTTGAGGGCGA
>SVQF01000035.1 GCA_015065445.1 Oscillospiraceae bacterium
GGATAGTTATTAAAATATGTTTCAAAATCAACGTTATTAATTTTCATACTGAGTCCTCCGATTAGCAACATTGGTTGTTATTATATCATTTTAGTTTGGCTTATGCAATAGTAAAAAACGCCCTTAGCTGTGTTGACATCACCGCCTTGATATAATAAAATACCAGTTATGAAACGAGTTATATTCCACATTGACGTAAACAGTGCGTTTTTATCGTGGTCTGCTGTGTCGCTGCTGAAAGAAGGCAAAGACGACATACGTCTTGTGCCGTCCGTTGTAAGCGGCTCACCTCAAAAACGTACAAGCGTGGTACTTGCAAAATCCATACCCGCAAAAGAATACGGCATAAAAACCGGCGAGCCTATAGGTCTCGCCTTAAAAAAGTGTCCAACGCTTTTTATAACTCCGCCGTCGTTCTCGCTGTACAGCAAATACTCAAAGGAGTTTAAAGACATCTGCCGTGAATACACTCCGCTGCTCGAAGAGTTTTCAATTGACGAGTGTTTTTTGGATATGAGCGGTATGGAGCATATGTATCCCGACATAACCGATGCGGCGTATATTATTAAAGACCGGATTAAAAATGAACTTGGCTTTACGGTAAATGTGGGAATCGGGTCTAACAAGCTGCTTGCAAAAATGGCGAGCGATTTTGAAAAGCCCGACAAGGTTCACACGCTTTTTGACTACGAGGTTGAAGAAAAAATGTGGTGCCTGCCGATTGACGACCTGCTGTTTCTCGGCAAAGCAAGTGCGGCAAAACTCAAAAGTCTGTCTGTGAATACAATCGGAGACCTTGCCCACGCAGATATAAATATGATAAAGGCAGTAATCGGCGGCAAATTCGGTGAACAACTGCACAGGTACGCAAACGGAATTGACGATTCGCCCGTTAGCAACGAAAAACGTGAGGCTAAGAGTTACGGGCATTCGATAACCGTTGAAGAGGATTTGACCGACATTGAAACCGCCGACGCTCTTTTGCTTGCACTCAGTGACGCCGCTGCGTCAAGGATGCGACGTAAGGGCTGCAAGGCGTATAATATTTCCGTAAACATCCGTGACAGGAATTTCAGAAACAAATCACACCAGCGTCAGCTCGGTTCACCCACGGATGTGACAGCGGACATTTACAAAATTGCAAAGGAACTTCTTCGCGAGGTCTGGGCGGACAGAACACCACTGAGACTGATAGGCGTATCGCTGTCGGACGTTACAAAAGAAGGCGGCGAACAACTAACACTATTTGACAGTGCTGAGGAATCGTCAAAAAAGCAAAAAGTTGACGCTGCCGTTGATGCAATAAGGAACAAGTACGGCAAAAGCAAAATTGTACTCGGTTCAACACTCGGCAAAAAGATGCCGAAAAACAAGGAATAATATATGAAAAACAAACAGGCAGTCGGTCACATAATCGCAATACTTACAATTGCGGTGTGGGGCACGACTTACATTTCCACAAAAATACTGCTCGAGGCGTTTTCGCCAACCGAAATACTTATAACAAGATTTGTTATGGGCTACGCTTTTTTGTGGCTTATTCACCCTAAAAGTGAAAAAGTGAACAGTAAAAAAGACGAACTACTGTTTGCCGCAGCAGGTCTTTCGGGTATGACTCTGTATTATCTTCTTGAAAACGTGTCGCTGATATACACGTCAGCGTCAAATGTTGGAGTAATAATCGCAGCCGCACCGTTTTTCACCGCAGTTCTGATTAAACTTGCGTTTAAAGACGAAAAGTCACTGAGCGTAAACTTTGTTGCAGGCTTTCTGCTTGCGATGGCCGGAATTGCAATGATAAGTTTTAACGGTGCCAGACTGCACCTGAGTCCTAAAGGCGATTTCCTTGCACTGCTGGGTGCTTTTATGTGGGGAGTTTACTCGGTTGTTATTAAAAAAATCGGCGACGGACAGTACAACACGGTATTTGTAACACGGCGAATATTCTTCTGGGGCGTCGTTACGATGCTGCCGATAGTTCTGCTCGGTGACTTCAGCCCCGACACAAAACAGTTACTGCAGCCAAAATATTTGTTTAACCTGCTTTACCTCGGGCTCGGTGCGTCGGCAATTTGTTTTGTAACATGGAACTTTGCTGTAAAAACTGTTGGTGCGGTTAAAACAAGCGTTTATATTTATCTCACTCCCGTAGTGACAATTATAACTTCAATAATCGTCCTCGGCGAAACACTCACTCCTCTCGCAACAGCAGGCACAGCACTTGTGCTGGCAGGACTTCTGATAAGCCAGAATATACACGTAAAACAAAAATGCTAACCAAAAGTGTACAAAAAAGCAACCAGAAGGAAACAGCTTTCAAACGAAGTGATAACAAACTAATAAATGTATTAGATATATTACAAAAGCAGAGGCGAAAACCTCTGCTTAGTTTTTTTATTGTAAAAAGCAATATATATTATGCGCGTGTCGGCGTGCCCCAATCTTCGTTGTCGGCAGATACACAATCTCCGAAATCTGTTTCTTCGTCGGCGCCGTCGTCAATCAACTTTTGTGCTTTTTCCAAATCTATTTTGCACTCCATCTCTGGCCTTTAATACCGTGATGGAAAATTTCATCAGGAGTATAGGGTCTCGCATAAATTGCCATTTTGATTTCCTCCTATTCACTTTCTGCTGTGACATTAATCTCCCACTCAAGCTCTTTTATCTGACTCTCAAAAGATTGAGTAGTTGTGGCAGATGCAGGAGGGTCAAACAGCAATTTTACTTTAAGATAAATAAAAGACTGAATCTGATTTAGCTTATCATTATCGCCAAACAGTCCAGTCCAAGTTTCTGTATTACCTGAAATCTGAAGTTTCTCAGCAGTAGTTGTAACTCCAAGTTGAGATAGTCTTGCTAATGCTGAGTTAATGTAAATTTTAATGTCGGTATCAAAAGCATCATAGTCTGCTGCAATACCGAGCATCTTTTTTATTTCTGTTAAGATGCTTTGATTAGTCATTTGATACCTCCGTATAAAAAGAAAAGAGGCATTGCTGCCTCAATTCACGATTTGATATGTAATGTTATCAGTTAATTCACAACTCTGAAACACATCGTCATCGAGAATCTTATCGACTTCTTTATAGAGTTTAGAAATCTCTTTTGAAATTTCAACTCTCTGCTTTCCTAATTCTCGAATTCTAAGCATCTTTTCACAAAGCTGGTTTTTTAACTCATCTCTATTATTATCCATATCTTTCACCTCCATAATATGAGGTGGTAATTGTGCGATTATGCCTGATTAGGATTTCTTTTTCTATCCAACTCAATAGCATATAAAGAAATTTCATCTGGGTCTATATCTTCACCAGAAGATTTAATAAAGTTGATTATGCTTGCTCTGTCATCCGGATGCGATGTTAAATGTAAAACACCTTCAACAAACTCTTTATCATTATAAATGCTATAAAGTAAATCCTTTAGATTAGTATCCATTTTGACTCCTTAATCAATTTTCTTTTTACCAATGACTCTTATCACACCATTTCTGTTTTCAAAAGTATATCGATAATCGCCGATGGCCTTATGTATTATTTTATGTTGTTTCTGTTCTTTAGTAATATTAGTTGCTAATTCATGCATAACATGACCATATTCCTTTGGAGACAGTTTAATTTCCTTAAGCGAACTTGAACGCTTGTAAAAATCATCACCTGCTATTTTAGCACTTTTCTTATTACTTGTAAACTTCTTTTGCTTATCAAGAGGATATGGCGGTCCGTTTCTAACTCCCCATTTTTGATTCTTAACGCCGTGATGATAAATCTCATCGGGGGTTAATGGTCTTACATATCCGTACATCATGTCCTCCAAGGAATTGTATCATTTGGTTTTCGTATAGTTGGTTCTGTAATACACAATAAATTCTTATCACCGTAGTGAATTGCATTATGTGTATTATATGAAGTGCATATTAAAAACTCTGGGTCAAGGCAAATCTCCCTTCGTTCTTGAATGTCTTCAACGGTAATAGGATTCAGATGATGAATGTAAATACCCCTGAGTATCTCCAAATCAGGAATACCCAAATCGCATCCACAATCACGAACTATGATTTGACGCCGCACTCTTTCCCATTCTTTTGAATTATAAAATATCTGGTTGAGATAGCGGTTGAATCCGAATGTATCTTTACCAACTTGTCCACCAAGTTTAAGATACTCGAACCGCCCTATAAAGTCAGGGATGGTTATTAACTCTGAATAAGTTCTAATCATCTAAATCATCACCTTGATAATGACGCATTGCCTTGATAGCTAAGCGATATAACCGAAAAAGTGTACACTCAAAGAGATATTGAGTGGTTAAAAGAAGAAATGCAAAAAATAAAATAGAGTGTAGGAGTTGCTGTGTAGGAGTAATGTAGGAGTAATGTAGGAGTTACCTACATTTACCAGCATTTTCACACATTTATAAACAATTAAAACCCCTGATTTCTCGGGGGTTTTAGTCATTTAAGGTTATTTACTTGCTTCTTCAACCGCAACTGCACAAGCTACGGTAGCACCTACCATCGGGTTGTTGCCCATGCCGATAAGTCCCATCATCTCAACGTGAGCAGGAACTGAAGATGAGCCTGCAAACTGAGCGTCTGAGTGCATTCTGCCCATTGTATCTGTCATACCGTATGAAGCAGGACCTGCAGCCATATTATCGGGGTGAAGTGTACGGCCTGTGCCGCCGCCCGATGCAACTGAGAAGTACTTTTTGCCCTTCTCTACACACTCTTTTTTGTATGTGCCTGCAACAGGGTGCTGGAATCTTGTCGGGTTTGTTGAGTTACCTGTGATAGAAACGTCAACGCCCTCTTTCCACATAATTGCAACGCCTTCTGTTACGTCGTTTGCACCGTAGCAGTTAACCTTTGAACGAAGGCCTGTTGAGTATGCCTTGCGGAAAACTTCCTTAACTTCGCCTGTGTAGTAATCCATTTCGGTTTCAACATAGGTAAAGCCGTTAACTCTTGCGATAATCTGTGCAGCATCCTTGCCGAGACCGTTAAGGATAACACGAAGCGGTTGCTTACGAACCTTATTAGCCTTTTCTGCGATACCGATAGCACCTTCTGCTGCAGCAAAACTCTCGTGACCTGCAAGGAATGCGAAGCACTCTGTTTCGTCCTCAAGGAGCATTTTGCCGAGGTTACCGTGTCCAAGACCTACTTTACGCTGGTCAGCAACTGAACCCGGGATACAGAAAGCCTGAAGACCTTCGCCGATTGCTGCTGCTGCGTCTGCTGCACGTGTGCAGCCTTTTTTGATTGCGATTGCACAGCCAACGGTGTATGCCCACTTTGCATTTTCAAAGCAGATTGGCTGAATGCCCTCTACGATTGTGTATGGGTCAAAGCCCTTTTCTTTGCAGATTTCTCTGCACTCTTCAATTGAAGAAATACCGTATTCTTTGAGAACAGCAAGGATTTGCTTTTCTCTTCTTTCGTATGATTCAAATAAAGCCATTATATAATCCTCCTGTTCTTATTACTCTTTACGTGGGTCGATAACTCTTACAGCGTCGTCAACTCTGCCGTACTGACCCTGTGCTTTTTCAAAAGCGGTGTTAGCGTCGTCGCCTGCTTTGATAAAGTCCATCATCTTGCCGAAGTTTACAAACTTGTAGCCGATGATTTCGTCATCCTCGTCAAGAGCGATGCCTGTGATATAACCGTCTGTCATTTCGAGATAACGTGGACCCTTTGCGAGTGTGCCGTAAAGAGTACCAACCTGTGAACGAAGTCCTTTACCAAGGTCCTCAAGACCTGCACCTACAACGAGACCGCCCTCTGAGAAAGCAGACTGTGTACGGCCGTAAACAATCTGAAGGAAGAGTTCACGCATTGCTGTGTTGATAGCGTCGCAAACAAGGTCTGTGTTAAGTGCTTCGAGAATTGTTCTGCCCGGAAGAATCTCAGATGCCATTGCAGCTGAATGAGTCATACCTGAGCAGCCAATTGTCTCAACAAGAGCTTCCTGAATTACGCCCTCTTTAACATTGAGTGTAAGCTTGCATGTGCCCTGCTGAGGAGCACACCAGCCAATACCGTGTGTAAAGCCCGAAATATCGCCGATTTCTTTAGCTTTCACCCACTTTGCTTCTTCCGGGATAGGTGCAGCACCGTGTGCCACGCCCTGATGCACCGGACACATCATTTCAACTTCGTGTGAATAAACCATATCCATACTCCTTTAAACTTAGAATAATATAAATTCTTTTATATCGCATATATTATACCTAATATCTATGTCAACTGCAAGAGTTTTTTAAAAAAAGTGAATGCTTACTAACAAAAACCAAAAGAGCGGCAAAGCCGCTCTTTGTTAAAGTTTTTTGTCAAGACCACGTTTTACAAATGCGTAGTACAGCAGTGTGCCGAGCACGAGCATTACGCCGAGTTCACCGAGTGCCACACTTCCGCCGATTGAAAGGAATTCTGCCATTTTGAATCCGCCGAAGCCCACGAATTTGTTGTCAACAAACAGCATAATTTCGGCACCTACGAGAATTCCGTTCCAGATTGCAGGCATAAGCATTGCCAAAAACGGATAGCCCTTGATTTTTGCATTACGCAGTGCATACATACAAGCGGTTGCACCGAGCGTTGCGAGCGAGCCGAACAGCATATCGAGCGGCATACCCATTGCAAAGCCGTAGATGTTAGATATAACGCAGCCGATTGTGAGTCCCGGAATTGCATACGGTGTGAACAGAGCGAGAACATTCATTACCTCTGACACTCTGAACTGAATTGCTGCCGACGCTGAGCCCGGAATTAAGAAGTTCTGTGCATAGGTGAGTGCAGCGTAAAGTGCTGCGATGATTGCGGTCATTACAATCTTTTTTGCTTTTGTGTTTTGCATTTTAAATTTTCTCCTTAGTTTTGTTTTTAGAAGCCGTACATACTAAGTACGCCTGGTCAGGATTTTGCGAACTGACAGCGAGTATTATAGCAGAGCGTTTGCAACATTTCAACAAAAACTTGTAAAAAATTCAAAATAGTGTTATTATGTGGACAAGCATATATCGGAGGTAATGCTATGACTTGTAAAAACTGCGGAACGAGAGTTCGTGACAACGCAAAGATTTGTCCGAACTGCGGTGCAATGCTTGACGAAAACGAGGGATACGTTCTTCTTACGTCCGACGGTATGGACTACGAAGACTACTACTCGTCTGATAAAAAGCGTAAGAAAAAAGGCGGCACGGGAATAAGATGGTTCTTGAGCATACTGCTTACTCTTGCGATAATCGGCGGCGGAGCGTATTACTATTTTGACAATATTTATCAAAAAGAAACGCCGCAACCAAACCTCACCTTTGAGACAGGCAGCGGACTCATAAACGGCGACGAGTCGATTATTTACGTGACGGTTAAGGACGGGCAGAACATTGAGTTTATTCACGGCGTAAAGCTTTACAGCTACGACACATCTAAAATTGAAGACGGCGTGCCTGCCGTGACAAGCGAATACCAGTACACCAAGAGTATTAACGACACGTTCCGTGCTATCTTTTTTGACATTAAAGATTTTGAACTGCAAAAGAGCAACACTTACACCTTTGAGATGCAGTTCAGTTTCAGCGGCAGCAGCGAGGTTTACACCTACACGGCAACCGTTACATTCCCCGACACGATTGAGAACGATATTTCGGACATCATTTTTGACCACAGCGTTGAGGGCGTAAGCACAACGGACGAGAGCAACACACAGGTAGCCGAAAACACTACCAAGGCTGAGGAAACCACTGCAAACACAGACGACCAAAACGCCGACTTTATTTACGACTCTTACTGGTACACGTCGCCTGTTACAGACGGAAGCGACCTTACAATTTACGCATACAAGTTCAGTAAGGACGGCACGTACACCGCTACAAGATACTTCAAGAGCGGTGCAAAGGACTGGGAAGTTACTTCATCAAGCGGCAAGTTTGAAGTGAGTGATTACAGCGTAACCGTTAAGGGTTCGGCTGCAGGCACTGAAGAATACCTGATTGACTTTGACGGCAAAACGCTCGAGGATATGACTGCAAGAAAATACAACAGCGTACAGAACGCCGAAGACTTTTTCGGAATATAATATTTTAAATGCAAAAAGGCTCCCTCACAAGAATCGTACTACTCTTGTGAGGGAGCTTTTATTGTTTGAACTATTTAACTTTAATCGTCACTGTTACGGTTTTTGTCACTGCTTTGTAGGTTGTATTGCCTGCGGCGGTGACTTTTACTTTGATTTTATATGTGCCTTTCTTTAAGCCTTTTTTAACTGTAAGCTTGCCGGCACTGCTTACGGTTATTTTTGCATTGCCGCTTGCCTTCTTGTAAGTAACCTTACCCTGTGCCTTGCTTACCACAAAGGCGTTTTTCTGGGTAACGGTCTGGTTTTTCTTTTTAAGATTTGCAAACTTAACTGTTGCGGTTTTACCCTTTGCAACAAGGGTGTTCGCCTTTTTCGGCAGTTTTGCAAGGGTTTCTGTCTTAAGCACCTTGCCGCAGACTGTGCATTTGTAAGTTTTAACGCCAGTCGCCGTGTAGGTCGCCTTTTTGGTAACTGTTCCCTTGTCGGACTTGTGACCGAGTGCGTCAACATATGTATCAACATAGCTTTCGCCACATTCACAAGTGTGTGTTGTGTAGCCCTGTTCTGTGCAGGTAGGAGGTGTTACAACTGAATTATATGAATGTTCGTGAGGCGGATTTATAACACCGTCAGTACAATGAATTGTTGCTTCAGTTAAATTTGAATTATATGACCCGATTGTTATTGCTTCCCACTGCTCTTTGGTACTATTATAGTAAACATCCTTTAAAGCCGTACAATAATAAAATGCACAATTGCTTATATTTGTTGTGCTATTGCTAATAGTGACACTTGTTAAACCTGTGCAGCCTGAAAATGCATACTCATTTATACTTGTTATGCTATTTGGTACAACAACATCTGTTAAACTCCGGCAGCCCTTGAACATATAACCGCCTATACTTGTTATACCGCTTCCGAGTGTAACGTTTGTTAATCCTGTGCAATTTTCAAAAGCATAACTGTCTATGCTTGTCACACTATCCGGAATAGTAACACTTGATAAGCTTGTGCAGAGTGTAAATGTACGAAAGCCGATATTTGTTACTCCGTTACCAATCTTAACATCAGTTAAGTTACTGCAACCAAAGAACGCAGTATCGCCTATGGTTTTTACATTATCAGACATTGTTATGCTTGTTATATTCATACAACCTTGAAATGCCGAACGAAGAATATTTGTTACGCTATCCGGTATTGTATAACTTGTTAAATCCATAGCCGAAGGATAATTAATCAATGTATTTTTATCCTTGCTGAAAAGAACACCGTTTTCCGAACAATAAAAGCTATTATCACTATCAACATTTATTGCAGTTAAACTATTATTATCTGAAAAAGCCCCATCACCAATGTTCGTCACGCCTTCAGGTATATTAATGCTTATTAAATTGCAACTTGCAAACGCAAGCTCGCCAATCCTTGTTACGCTGTCAGGTATAACAACACTTGTTAAAATTGCGTCGTATATGAAAGCAAGGTTACCTATACTTGTTACACCTTGGTTAATTATGACCGACTCTACAGGAACTTGAAAAAACGGGCTTTTATCCTCCCCAAAATCACTAAAGTCATACATATCACCTTCGCCGCTGATTGTGAGCGTGCCTGTGGATTCATCAAACGTGTAGAACACTTTTTCGCCGCACTGACCGCTTGAATTGAGTGCATGTGCTGTAAACGGCAGTGCCGTCAGGGTGGATATTATCATAAGTAATGATAATATGATTGACAATGATTTTTTAGTCGTTTTCATAAAAATACTCCTTTTTAGTAATAATGTATATATACGATTATAGATAATATTTATCTAAAAGTCAATAGATAAAATTTATCTATACTATACTGTTTGCGGGTGATATTTTGAAAACGAGAATTAAAGATTTGCGAATCGACAGCGACCTTACACAAACAGATGTCGCAAATGCTTTGGGGATAACACAACGCAAATACAGTTATATTGAAACTGAAATTCAGCCGCTGACTGATGAAATAATTTTTAAACTTGCTAAGTTTTATAATGTAACATCTGATTATATTCTATATTTATCAGACAAAGCGAACTAAAAAGAGCTGTATCACAAATATGTGATACAGCTCTTTTGCCGCAATTTATTTGATAATCTGTCCTTACTTGATTACTCTTACCTTGATTACGCCGTCGATTGCCTCGATGTCGGTTACAACAGATGATGAAACGTCTGTGTCGCAATCAATGATGGAGTAAGCGATTTCGCCCCTGTTCTTATCTTCAAACGACGCAATATTCACTCCGTCCTTTGAGATAGTATCGGTGATTGTTGAAATCATATTGGGCTGGTTTTTGTGAATTACCGTGATTCTTACAGAGCCCGACTTTGCAACCGATACAGCAGGCATATTAACTGAGTTTCTGATGTTGCCGTTTTCGAGGAAGTCGATAAGTTCCTTAGCACCCATAGCGGCACAGTTTTCTTCACTCTCGGGTGTTGACGCACCGAGGTGAGGAATTGCAATAACGCCGTCAACACCGATAACTTCAGCATCAGGGAAATCGGTAACGTAAGCAGCCATTCTGCCGTCCTCGAGGGCTGACACAACGTCTGCACTGTTAGCCAGAGCACCACGTGCGAAGTTCATAATGCGAACGCTGTTTTTCATAGTGTTGATAGTTTCGCTGTTGATGAGGTTCTTTGTGTCATCTGTAAGCGGAACGTGAAGTGTGATATAGTCGGCAACCGGGAAAATCTCGTCAAGATTATTGTTGAGGGTAATACCGTTTTTAAGCTGAGCGTCTGCAGGAAGGAACGGGTCGTAGCCGATAACGTTCATACCGAGGTCAACAGCTGCTTCTGCAACAAGTCTGCCGATAGCACCGAGACCGATTACACCGAGGGTTTTGCCCTTGATTTCGGGACCTGCAAAAGCAGACTTACCCTTTTCAACCGTCTTGCCTACGTTATCGCCCTCGTCCTTGATGGTCTTGCACCAGTCGATTGCCTTTGTAACCTTTCTTGAAGAAAGGAGCATACCGAGGATAACGAGCTCTTTAACCGCATTTGCGTTTGCACCCGGAGTATTAAAAACAACTATGCCTTTTTCCGCACAGTCTGCAACGGGGATATTGTTTGTGCCTGCACCTGCTCTTGCGATTGCAAGAAGAGATTTTGGCATTTCCATATCGTGCATTGACGCACTGCGTACCATAATTGCGTCGGGGTTTTCAATATCGTCGCCGTAGGAGTACTTTGTTGTGTCAAACTTTGAAAGACCTACGTTTGAAATTTTGTTGAGAGTTTTAATCTTATACATTATGCATTAGCCTCCTCAAACTCTTTCATAAACTCAACGAGTTTTTCAACGCCTTCAATCGGCATTGCGTTGTAGATAGAAGCACGCATACCGCCGACTGTTCTGTGGCCCTTGAGGTTTACAAAACCTGCCTCGGTAGCAGCCTTAACGAATTTAGCGTCCATATCTGCGTCGCCTGTAACGAACGGAACATTCATAAGGCTTCTGTCCTCAGGAACAACTGTACCCTTGAAGAGTTTTGAACTGTCGAGGAAATTATAAAGGATTGCTGCCTTCTTTTCGTTGTGAGCCTTCATAGCCTCGAGTGAACCGAAGTCCTCTTTAATCCAGTCAAGAACAAGTTTGCAGATGTAAATTGTCCAGCATGGAGGAGTGTTGTAAAGCGAGTCAGCGTCTGCCTGAACTTTGTAGTTCATCATAACAGGTGTGATGTCACGTGCGTTGCCGAGAAGGTCTTCACGGATAATTGCAACTACGAGACCTGCAGGTGCAACATTCTTCTGAGCACCGAAGTAAACAACGCCGAACTTACTGATGTCGAGCGGCTCTGAAAGAGCACATGACGAAACGTCTGCAATAAGCACTTTATCGCCTACAGGAGGAAGCTCCTTGTAAACTGTGCCGTAGATTGTGTTGTTCATACAAATGTAAACATAGTCAACGTCGTCACGGAAATCCTCGGGCTTAGTCTTTGGAATGTAGCTGAACGTTTTGTCTGCCGATGATGCAACAGCCTTAACGTCGCCGTACTTCTGAGCCTCCTGAAAAGCCTTTTTAGCCCACTGACCTGTGATGATGTAGTCAGCCTTGCCGCTGCCGTTCATAAAGTTGAGCGGAATTGCAGAGAACTGTGCAGAAGCACCGCCCTGAAGGAAAAGCACCTTGTAGTTGTCCGGAACCTGATAAAGTTCACGCATAAGAGCTTCTGCCTCTTTGATAATATCGTCAAACCACTTTGAGCGGTGGCTCATCTCCATAACCGACTGTCCGCTGCCGTGATAATCCATCATCTCTGCTGCTGCAGTCTGAAGTACCTTTTCAGGTAAAGTGGAAGGACCTGCACTGAAGTTGTAAACTCTTGCCATAATAGTTACCTCTTTCATTAAAATACATTATTTTACGCCGCAATTATTAAAAGCGTTCTTTTCTATTATAGAGATATTTATCTTTTTGTCAATGTATGTGTAATATCTTTGTGCATATCGACGGCAGTTTGTTAATTATTTAACGATATTGTGGTTTGACGCATAAATTCTTTGACAAAAAAGTTAAAAGCAGGGCGGTAAAACCGCCCTGCCTTACATATTATATTTGCGTTTTGTCCGAGATATTAATCTGATTTGAGTATGCCGTTCTGAGTACTCCATCTGAGTCATAGTAAGTTACATAGCCTCTTACCGCCCAGTTGTAGCGTGACGAGAACTTATTAATATTAGTTACATATATTCCGCACATCCGGTCAGTGACTTCAAACTTGGAAGTCATATTTTTGTTACTGACGGTAAGTTCGGTTTCGTTCGGAGCAAAACTGTCGGAGCCGCCGTACATAAACGCCGTGCCGATTGACTGAACATGCACGCCGCTTGGAACGTTAACCGCCATAACAAACGATGCAACACTGTTTTCCCCGTCGAAATCATACGCCAGCGTAAGTGCAGGGATGTCGCCGCATTGCGGAAGTTCGGGCAGGTCGCCCTCTTCTTCTGTATATAAAGGAGTGACTGTTGCGTCATCGCCGCTTTGAAGTAGTTGAAGTGCGTTGCCGTACTCCCACTGCCCGTCGGTATACCCGTATCTGTACGGCACTGGCGGTGCCAAAGACGAAATATCGCCAACATCCGCCCATTCGCTGACTGTTTTTACAACATACTTTTCAAGCTGACCGCTTGCGTTTTCAAATCGCAGAACGGCTGAGTTTTCGGGTATGAATATCGCCCTGAAATCCGTGTTTGAAGTGATTACAAACTTGTACTGTGCGTCAGTTGAGGCAATACGTTTTGTAGTTGTTTCGTACCAGCCCCAGAACTGATAGCCGCTGTCGGCTGTTGCGATAAGATTCACCGTGGAGCCAAACAGCATCTGACCGCCGACTCTGTTGGTTGTACCGTTTTCTGCGGTGACAGTCAGATTGAGATACGGCACGAGGTCCGTAATTGCACTGAGGACGTCCGCAGTGGCGTCGTCAATCTGTGCCTGACTGAGCGAAGAATTATAGTCGGCATAATCGCTGAGTTTTTGCTGAAGTGCAGCAAAAGATTCCGCTGAGTAGCCCTCGCTGCTGAAAGTCTGAGCCTTTGCATACGCCTCCTGAAAAGCAGTAACGTCCGAATTAAACTGCGTTTTTGCACCCACATAGTGCAACACGCTGTTGCCCGAAAGAGTGAATTCATACTCAGTATCGGAGGTGGTTTCAAGCACGGTGTCGCCGTCAGTTGTGACTGAATTCTCCCATCCCGTTACGGTTCCGCTGCCTGTGTAGACAGCCCTTACAGTACTGCCTTCGGCAACCGAAGAGGTGTCGGCAGCCTTAACGCCGTTGACATAAATATCAACATCGCCGTCGGCTGAGCCTTGCTCAAAACTGAGGACTCCCCTCTTTTCGCCGTAGCCGTACTGCCACTCGCAAAAGCCGCTGTAACCGTTTTGTGCAGCTGTGCCGAAAGTGTTTTGCAAAACAGGAACTGGCGAACTTTCGCATTCGCTGCGATACAAAGCCGAAACCTCGCCTTGCGACAGTGCGTGGTCAAAGCATTTTACATTGTCGAGTGAAATTGTATCCGTACCCCAGTACGGAGTATATGAGCCATAGTAGAGTTTTGTATTTTCGCTTGCAAGAAAGTCGAGCAGACCGCCGCTGTTCTGATAGCTGTCGGTACCGGTTACGGTTATATCTGCAGTAAGAACTCCGTCAACGTAAAATTTAAAGTGATAGTCACTCAGAACGCACACTGTAACGTACTGCCATTTGCCTTTGACAAGCGAACTGTTCTGCGTGGTATAGTCGAAGTACAGCCCCGCAGACGAAAGTGAACTGTCGCTGCCGCCGTTGCCGTTATTGAATCTGATATAGCCCTCCGTACCGATAGTGAAATACTTATTTTCACCCGTAACGCCCTGAGCAAAAGTAACGGTTTCTTTATCCGTCCACAGATTGCCGTTAACACGCTGAAAGTATCCGATTGCAAAGCCCTGCGAGGTGTCGCACGCAAGATACGGAGAAAAGTCGGTTGCGATATAATTTCCGCTTCCGCCGTCCGAAAACGGTATGTATGCAGCACCGTTTCTGCCGTCGTTATAATCCTGATAGGATACCTGCGTGCCGTCGTTTGACTGACGGGTGTTGCCCGTGCCGCCGATTGAGGAGTCAAAGTTTTCATCATACAAAAGCGAAGTGTCAAGCACCCCGAGTTCCTGAGGCGAAAGTGCATAGGCATACATTTTTACGTCATCGATATACGACTTGGCAGTGCCGCCCATAGAACCGTAAACCGTGTACGACGAACCGTAGTAGAGGTTAATATCACCGTTTGCAAGGTACGAAAATACGCCGTCGTTGCCGCTGACTCCGTTAGGGTAGCCGCTCGCCGAAATGTTGCTGAGATTATACTCAGCGGCGAGTGTGCCGTCGGTATAATAACGCAGTATGTGACTGCCTGCTGCGTTTTTATAAATTGTAACAGTCACATCAACCCATTTTGCAACAGCGGTGTTAAAACTTTCACTTGTGTGAATATCAAAGTAACAGTTGTTGCTGCCGCCTGCTCCTCCGTTGCCGTCGTTAAAAAAGATTGCACCGTTACCCATAAGAATAAAATATTGGTTGTCGGCGGTATTACCTGTTGAAAAATTGATTAACGCACTGTTCCAGTCATCGTTGGTACTGCAGTATTTAGAAAAGCTGATTGTTACGCCGTTTTCGAGATTTCTGCCGGCAAACGGGTTTGTGCTTTCTTTGAAATTATTGCCGCTTGCGGAGTTGATGCTGTAGTACTGCTTTGGCTCTGAGTACGGGATAGAGTTGTTGTTTGCATAAGTTTGCGAAGGGATACCCGCACTGCCGTACATAGTGAGATTTGAGCAACTGCCAAAAGCATTTGTGCCGAAGGTCTGCACGCCGTCCGCAGTATAAAACGCCTCGAGCGAAGTACAGCCGAGGAACGCAGAAGCACCGACAGAGGTGATGTTCGTTTCCGAGATGTCAACGCTCTTAATAGCAGTACATCTTGCAAACGCACCCTCGCCTATTGACTGACAGGTACTCGGGACAGTAACGCTCTGCAGGTGGTCAAATCCGTAAAAAGCATATGTACCGATTGAGGTTACGCCCTCTTCAATAACAATATTTGTAATGAGGTCGGTATTGTACTGCCCTTCAAAAAGGCTGTTCTTAGGCTCGTCGCCCCACGGAGCGGTTGAGCCTGCACCGTTTGAACCGACGTCTGACGTATAGGCATAATCGTTCATACTGCCGTTTCCGCTAACGGTAAGCGTCCCTGTTTTGCGGTTGAGCGTGTATGTTATGTTGCCGTCGGTACCCGTAACCTTTGCACACACAGCCTCGTTATTAAGAATTATATACCTTGCAAGTTCTTCGGTTGCGAAGTCCATACAGTAAATTCCCGAAGGCTTGTTTCTTGTATAGGTATACGTGGCGTAGCTCGGGTTAACCTTGCTCGCAAGATTTTCGGGATTGGGTATTGTAGAGTCCGAAACCGTGGACGAATAGTTGATATAGTACTCGCCACGGTAGTGTCCGAGATTCAGCATATACTGAGTTGCCTTGATTTTGCTTTCGGTATTCCACTTGTAGTAATCCTGAATGTGTGCGGTGCCAATACCCGTGTTGTTGCTGTAAACGTTTTCGTAGCACGGCTCTTTGTATGAAGAGTCTGAAAAATCGTTGTACTTGATTTTCTGTCCCGACTCGTTTTCGTCAACAACTACGCCCTGCGACACCTCGCTGCCGATATACTGGTCAAAGCGGTTGAACAAAACGCACTTGCCCCTTACTTCTCCAAGCGTCGGCACGGTTTTTCCGAGGTACCAGTAATCGTTATAATTGTAATCCTCTCCGTAAAAATATTTGCCCTGACCGTAACCGTGAATGTACTCGTAAATTGCGTTTGTAAACGCAGGAACGCCGTTGTCGCCGTCGTCCTCTTTTATGCAGATATACACGGTTTCGCTCGGGTGAGCGTCGAGGAAGTTGTAAACGTCCTGAAAAACATAGTCAAGATAATAATAGTCGTTACCGTTCCAGCAATCCGTTGAACCGTGGACTGTCTTTACCGAATACGTGCTTGCGTCAACCTCGCAGCGAATATCAAGAAAACGGATGCCTGCGTTAAGCTGCTCGGTGATATTTAGGTTCTGGCACTTTGAAACACTGTTTATGGTTGCCTCGGTAAACACGTTTGTTTTGAACTTGCGGGCACACGAGTCGTGCGTACCGGGGAGTGTAATTTCGGTAAGTTTTGTACTGTCAAGAATTACGCTCATCCAGTCGGATGCAGCAACCGACGAAAGCGGCTGCTCGCTGACATCGTACGCCGAAACAGCAAACGGCACGCTGAACAAAGCGGTGCATACAAGCACTGCCGAAATTAATAGCGATAAAAATTTTTTAGCCAAAGGTTTCATCTTTTGCCCTTCTTACATAAATTTATCCAACTTATATAATATCATATAATTTATAAAAATGTCAAATAAAAAGAGCATCCTGTGATGCTCTTTTGTTACACTATTTGTACTTTGTCTTTTTTTCGTTGATACTGTTTTTCAAAATGAATCATGAGTATAGCCGACGCAACCGTTACTGCCACAGACAGCATTGCCGTAACTATAAAAATCTTTTGTGTTGCACTTCCGAATGCCGCTGCGTAAACCGACGGCGTGACGTCGATTACCGAATACGGTTTGATAAGATACAGCAACGCCGAGGCAAAAAGCGTACCGATTCCTCCGCCCATTATTCCGCCGAGAAAACAGATATAACCCAGATGCTTTCTGCCGTACATAGAAATAGCAGCAAATGAACATACTACAATAATCAAAAACGAAACAAACTGTGCAAGAGTAACTTGGTTCTTTACGCTTTTTATTTTTTGCTGTGCAAGTTCGGTGGAGTGAACGCCAACGGTGTCGTCATATATGCGGGCGGCTTTTTCGGCAACCAGCTGCAAATCTGCTTTTGAATATGCAAGGTCGTTTCCGTCGGCATAGTCTTCGCAAAGATTATAAAAAAAGTCAACCAGATTTTGCGAATAAACGCTGCCGCCTCCCTGTGAAAACGCACCGCTCAGTGCAGTGTTGACGGACTGTGCGGTTGGCATATCCGTTTTGACCATCTCGAATACCCGCACAGGAAATCCGCTTTCCGCCGCAAGCATTTCGTACTTTTTGGTAAGTTGACTGTCGCACTCTGCGACTATGCTTTCTTTGGGAATGCGTTTTTCGTAATACGATGGAGACGCCGCTGTAAAGTTCATTACAAAACTGAATATCAGAGCAGTTGTTCCCACTGCAATAATGAACTGCATTATCACAGAAAGAATGGCCCTTGAACGTGTCATTTTCATATCTGCACCTCCTCAAAAATCAAGGCGGTGTAAGACTCTTTGAGTCCTAAATCTGCAGAGTCCTGCGACCATAGTATAATTCCTCGGTTAATGTCGGGTGCATATGCTTTTACGGCGTCAGCGGTATCAAAATGTTTTGTTTCAACCAGCACGTAACTATACTGCTGAGAGGCTTGCTTAACGCTGAAACTTATTGATTTTTTAAGCGAATTAAGTATTCTGCCGTCCGTCTTAAAATAGATGTATCCCGCTTTGCCGAATTGTGCACTGCCGCTTTCGTAAGACACTGCCGTATCGAGCATATGATAAGGTGCGTCTGCCACAATCGGAATTTCGGTATCCGTTACAATTTTGCCTATGCAGTCGCCGGCAACTGCCTCGTCGAGCGGCTTGTCCGACACCTTTGAAACATCAGCCGTATCTTCGTAGTATGAAAGCACCGTGCCTTTGTAAACAGGCACAAATGTTTCGGACTTAAGGCTGAAAAAAGTCACTGCAATAATAGTGCAGATTATTCCCAGAATAAACGGTAAAACGGTGATTTTCAGAATAAAATCTCTGTTCATAATTTTGAATGTTACTGTCCCTGATTAAGAGCGTTTGTGAGTGCAAAGTTCTTTTTCTTCTTTGGTTTATAAGCAGGTGGGTTGGCAAGTTTTTTGGTAAACTTGTTGGTCTTTGCGGTGAGCTTGTTTACCTCGTGAACAGGTCCTGACATATACTCTGTCATATACTTGTCGGCAACTTCCATCATAGTCGGGTCGTTTTTCATTTCGCCGAGAATGGTAACTGCAATAATATCCTGCACTTCGTTTGTACCGTCCTCAAACACCTCGCCAAGCATTTTAAAAAGTTTTTTCTGCTCCTGTGCAGTGCCGTTTTTGATAACGTCAAGCACTTTTGCGTTGCCGTGTTCGGTGAAAAACGTCTCAGGCAGGAACTCGCCGTAAGTTGCTATGTTGAGTTTTATCTCGTCTTTGAACTCGG
>SVQF01000036.1 GCA_015065445.1 Oscillospiraceae bacterium
TAACATAATGCGATAGCGTTATGTTTCGATCACGAAGCCGCCTAACGACGTGGGGATGAAAGGCTTTCGACAGGGTCATTGAACCTCGGTCAGCGGGTAGCGGAGTTGCACCGCTTTAAAAGTAACAACTTAAAATTAACTGACACTAATAAGACAGTTTTAAAGGCTGCGTAAGCACCCTTTCGTCCTGCGTAAGACTGCCGCAGCTTGCGTAAGGGCGTCGACTTAGCGGCGAACATGAACAGGGGAGCGTTCCGACCCCTGTCAGGTAACAGGGACTACCGTAACCGATAGGCTGTTTGCTGCCGCTCGGTGAGGGGAATCTCAAATAACAAACTACACCCGTAGAACCCTTGGGAATATGGTTTTGGACATGGGTTCGACTCCCATCATCTCCACCAAAAGTAAGCACACACCTTCGGGTGTGTGCTTACTTTTGGTATAAAATGGAGTCGAACAGGGCAATCTTCGTTAGAAGATAGAAACAGTCCGGGGGACTGTTTCGGTGCCTGCGGGCGTGCCGTCGAGTGCGAAAACGAGACGGGCGACTCCCATCATCTCCACCAAGAAAAAACGACACGGTTAATACCGTGTCGTTTTTTAAATGATGTTACGTTGTTAATACTCTATTTCGCCTTTGTATACCAGGTTTGCGTCGCCGGTAAGTGTGATTCCGTCGTCGGTGTAGTTTACCACAAGGTCGCTGCCACGGACTTTTACAGTGATGTCCTCACCCTTTTTACTTTATTATTTCAATTTATAAATCCGCCTATAATATACAAAAGCGTTGCAATAACAGTAAATGCAATTGATGGATTTTTAAACTTTTCATTAATTACCACACTGTCTGCATTTACAAGGGTAAAATCGTTTTTCGCCAGACATTTTTTGCAAACGGTATACGGATACTTCGTAAGCGTGCCGCATTTGTTACATACTTTTGGCAGATTATGTATTGATTGTATTGTTGCTGCCAAGCATGCTATTGCACCGTATATTCCGAATATTACAGAAACTGCTATCCAACCTTTGCTGCTTGTTTTTACGAAACCTACTCTTTGTTCTCCTTCATATCGGTAGTATTTTCGTGCAAACAAAACGCTTATTACGGACAAAACTATTGAAAGAGCGATAAGTACGAGTTTCAATAGTTCTCTTTGAGAAAAATTATCTCCAGCAAACATTAGTTTGATAATAAAGTTTATCATAAGCTACCTCTATTTGTGGCTTGGATTTTTAATATTCAATTTCACCCTTATACACAAGACTGGCATCGCCGGTAAGTGTGATTCCGTCGTCGGTGTAGTTCACCACAAGGTCGCCGCCACGGACTTTTACAGTGATGTCCTCACCCTTTTTGCAAAAGCCGTTTTCCACAGCTGCAACAACCGCCGCACAGGCACCCGTGCCGCACGCCATAGTTTCGCCGTTACCACGTTCCCACACACGCATTTTTATTGTGGAGGCGTTTACCACTCGCACAAATTCGGTGTTGATACGTTCAGGGAAGATGTCGGCGTTTTCAAACATAGGACCAATGTCGGTAATATTAACCTTGTCTACGTTGTCAACAAATACAACGCAGTGCGGGTTGCCCACTGATACGCAGTTAATGTTATAACCGTTACCGCCAATTTCTGTCTTGCGGCTGATTATTCTGTCGCCGTCAAGCAGAACGGGTATCTTGTCGGGACTCAGTTCCGCTTTTCCCATCTGAACGGTGGCAGAACTTACTTTGCCCTCACGTGTAAATACACGGATTTGTTTTACTCCCGATGCAGTTTCTATGCTCATACAGTCCTTTTTGACCATATCGTTGTCGTAAAGGAACTTACCTACGCAGCGAATACAGTTGCCCGCCATCTTGCCTTCGGAACCGTCGAGGTTAAATATTCGCATTCTGGCGTCAGCGATGTCGCTGTTTTCAATCAGCACAATTCCGTCGCCGCCGATTGAGTAGTTTCTGTCGCAGAACTCAATAGCAAAACTTTCGGGACAGGTGATAATGCCGCACTGATTGTTAAAGAATATGTAGTCGTCACCCGTACCCTGCATCTTTGAAAACTTAAGAACACCCTTGTCGGTACGCATATTGTTAATATCAACAAGTTCGGTGTTGTTTTCGTTGTAACGTGAGGCAATAATGTCTGCAAGGGCGTTTGCGGTGTCGAGCGACGTAAGCGTAGCAATGCCGAGCTGGTTTGCCCTGTTGTGCAGTCTGATGTAGTCGGCAATCGACTTTTTGTCGCTTTTGCCTGTGTAAACAATGTAGTCGAGTTCACCTGATTCAACAAGTTCCATAATCGAGTTATCTTCACGCAGTTTGTTTACAACATTTACTTCAATGCCGAGTTTTTCAATCTCTTTTGCAGTTTCGGGCGTAGCCCACAGCTTTGCACCGAGGTCGTCAAGCTTTTTTGCAAGATTTACAATTTCGTATCTGTCCTGCTTGGTTACGGTTATAAGTACGCCGTGACCTTTTTTTGCTCCGTCAACATTGAATCCGGCACTGACAAGCCCTTTAAACAGTGCCTCTTTCAGGTTTTTGCCCACTCCGAGCACCTCGCCCGTTGACTTCATTTCGGGTCCGAGTTGAGAGTTAACGTCGTTGAGCTTTTCAAAACTGAACACAGGCACTTTTACTGCGAAATAAGGCGGAATGTGATAAAGTCCCGTGCCGTATCCGAGTTCGCTGAGCGTTGCACCAACCATAATTTTTGAGGCAAGTTCAACCATCGGAACGCCTGTCACCTTGCTTATGTACGGAATTGTTCTTGACGCTCTCGGGTTAACTTCAATAACGTACAGTTCGTTTTGGTAAATCAGGTACTGAATGTTTACAAGTCCTTTTGTACCGAGCGAGAGTGCAAGCTTTTCGGACACATCGCAGACTTTCTGCAGCATCTGGTCGTTGAGATTGTACGGGGGATACACTGCAATTGAGTCGCCGCTGTGTACGCCTGCTCGCTCGATGTGTTCCATAATACCGGGAATAAGCACCTCGCTGCCGTCGCTTATGCAGTCAACCTCAAGCTCGGTACCCATCATATATTTGTCAACAAGCACGGGGTTTTCTATGCCCTGTGCAAGTATGAGGGTCATATACTGCTTTACGTCGTCGTCGGTGTATGCAATAGTCATATTCTGACCTCCGATTACGTACGACGGACGCAGCAGAACGGGATAGCCAAGCGAGTTCGCAGCTGTCAGAGCCTCGTCAAGAGTCATAACGCTCGTGCCTTTCGGTCTGTAAATGCCAAACTTTTCAAGCAGTGCGTCAAACCGTTCTCTGTCCTCGGCAATATCAATCGACTCGGCAGAAGTACCCAGAATAGTAATGCCGTTTTCGTCTAAAAACTTAGTGAGTTTTATGGCGGTCTGTCCGCCGAATGCCACAACAACGCCCATCGGCTTTTCAGCCTTGATGATGTTCATAACGTCCTCTTCACAAAGCGGCTCAAAATAAAGTCTGTCGCCCGTGTCAAAGTCGGTAGAAACAGTTTCGGGGTTGTTATTTACGAGTATAACTTCGTAGCCGAGTTCTTTAAGTGTCCATACGCAGTGAACGGAAGAGTAGTCAAACTCAATACCCTGACCAATGCGTATGGGTCCGGAACCGAGTACGATAATCTTTTCTTTGCCGCTCTGTGGGAGCGAGCGTGCCTCGCAGTGTTCGTCATATGTTGAGTAGAAGTACGGAGTTTGAGCCTCAAACTCAGCACCGCAGGTGTCTACCATTTTATATACGCAGTCACGGTGGTATGCAAGCGAGCCGCCGCTGATTTTTTCGAGTGCCTTGTCGGTGTAGCCGAGCGATTTGCCCTTAATATACATCTCTTTTGAAAGAGGGGAGTCGGCTATGCTGTTTTCATAATCAGCAAGGTTTTTGAGTTTGTACAAAAACCATTCGTCAATCAGTGTGGTTCTGTGAATTTCGGCAACGCTAACGCCGTCTTTAAGTGCCTTGAATACCGTGAACAGCCTCAAGTCGTCCTGTTTTGTCAAATCGGTGTCGCAAACTGCAGGGTTGTTTAGCGTGTCAAGACCGATTTCGGCACCACGCACTGCTTTCATTATTGCAGCCTCAAACGACGGTGCAATGCTCATAACTTCGCCCGTAGCCTTCATCTGAGTTCCGAGTTTGCGAGACGCCTGCACAAACTTGTCAAAAGGCCACTTAGGCACTTTTACAACCACGTAGTCAAGAGTTGGCTCAAAACACGCACAGGTCTTACCTGTGACGTCGTTTGTTATTTCATCAAGCGTGTAGCCGAGTGCAATTTTTGTAGTAACTTTTGCAATCGGATAGCCGGTCGCCTTTGAAGCAAGTGCCGACGAGCGGCTTACACGTGGGTTAACCTCAATTACGCTGTATTCAAAGCTTTCGGGATTAAGAGCAAACTGACAGTTGCAGCCGCCCTCTATTCCGAGTTCGGTAATTATATCCAGCGACGCAGTACGCAGCATCTGATATTCCTTGTCAGAAAGCGTAACCGCAGGTGCGATTACAATACTGTCGCCGGTGTGAACGCCGACAGGGTCAAAGTTTTCCATCGAGCATACCGCAATAACGTTGCCCACGCTGTCACGCATAACCTCAAACTCAATCTCTTTCCATCCCGCTATGTACTTTTCAACAAGCACCTGAGTTATGGGGGAAAGCATAAGCCCGTTCTTTGCGATTATGCCGAGTTCTTTTTCGTTATACGCAACTCCGCCGCCCGCACCGCCGAGCGTAAATGCAGGACGGATGATAACGGGATAACCTATTTCACCTGCAATACGCCTTGCGTTTTCAAGGTCGTTTGCAATCTCGGACGGCACAACGGGCTGGTTAAGTTTAACCATTGTGTCACGGAACATCTGCCTGTCTTCAGCCTTGTCTATCGCCTCTGCGTTTGTGCCGAGCAGTTTAACGCCCATCTTATCAAGATAGCCGTCCTTTGCAAGTTGCATTCCGATTGTAAGTCCGGTCTGTCCGCCGAGTCCGCATAAGATGGAGTCGGGACGTTCTTTTTCTATAATTCGCTTAACGGTCTTTTCTGTCAGCGGCTCAAGGTAAATGCGGTCGGCAAGTGCCTTGTCGGTCATAATTGTAGCAGGGTTTGAGTTTACAAGAACAACCTCAACCCCTTCATCTTTAAGAACACGGCACGCCTGAGCACCTGCATAGTCAAACTCCGCAGCCTGACCAATAACAATAGGTCCCGAGCCGATAACGAGAACTTTCTTTATGTCTTTATTCAGAGGCATTTTCGTTACCTCCCATCATAGCTATAAACTTGTCAAATATAAACCTTGTATCGTGCGGGCCGCTGCAAGCCTCGGGGTGAAACTGCACCGAAAACGCCGATTTATCGGGATAATCCACACCCTCACAGGTGCCGTCGTTTGCATTGACGTAAGATATCTTTCCGCCAACAGCCTGCACGCTTTCGTTCACAACTGCGTATCCGTGGTTCTGTGAAGATATGTAAGTCCTGCCCGTTTCAAGATTTTTAACAGGCTGATTTACACCTCGGTGTCCGTATTTGAGTTTAGTGGTTTCTCCGCCCATAGCGAGTGCAAGCAACTGATGACCGAGACATATTCCGAATATCGGCACTTTGCCAACGAGCTTTTTTATCTCCTCAATTATTTCGGTGTTTTCAGCCGGGTCGCCGGGACCGTTAGAAAGCATTACACCGTCTACGCCGAGTTTAAGTATATCCTCAGCCTTGGTGTCGTAAGGCATAACTGCAACGTTGCAACCACGCTTTTGTAGTTCACGAACAATATTCCTTTTTGCACCGAAGTCGAGCAGAACAACATTGTATTTGTGTTCGTCGCTCGGGTAAAGCTGAGCTTTGGCTTCAGAAACAGTTTTAACCGCATCAGTAACACTGTATGCGGCTATTTTTTCGTAATCTGCATTTCTCGTATCAGAAGTGATAAAGGCGTTCATTACGCCTGCCTCACGAATTATCTTTGTTATTTCACGGGTGTCAACACCGTATACGCCCACGATGCCGTTTTCTTTAAGAAAACCGTCAAGCGTCTCTTCACATCTGAAGTTGCTTGGTTCATCGCATTTTTCACGCACGATGTATGCACTCACAAAACTCTTTTTGCTTTCCATATCGCTTTTTATTATACCGTAGTTTCCTATAAGCGGAAACGTCTGCATAACAATCTGACCGTAATAACTCGGGTCAGTCAGCGTTTCGATGTAACCTCCCATACCCGTTGTGAACACAAGTTCACCGAGTACGTCGCCGTCAGCACCAAACCTGTAACCTTTAAATGTCTGCCCGTTTTCAAGGCAGATATAAACTTCTTTCATATACTATCACCGGGAACTATGAATTATTAATGGTGAATTTCGTCGCTTCGCTCCGATAATATAATGGGTGCAGAAACGCCCGCCCAAAATATCTCATTCATCATTTACCGTTAAAATTACGCAAGTAATTTTACAAGAACTGCTTTCTGTGCGTGCAGCCTGTTTTCTGCCTCGTCAAATATTTCGTCTGCGTGAGCCTCAAACACTTTTGCGGTGATTTCTTCCTCACGGTGAGCAGGCAGGCAGTGAAGTACCATAGCGTCGGGCTTTGCAAGTTCCATTACTGCGTCGTTAATCTGAAAATCTTTAAAGATTTTTTCACGCTCCGCCTTTTCTTCTTCCTGACCCATCGACGCCCAAACGTCTGTGTAAAGCACGTCTGCGTCTTTAACGCACTCGGCAATATTATCAGATACGGTCAGTTTACCGTTTTCTTTTGCCCACTGCATAAGTTTTGCGTCAGGCTCGTAGCCCTTAGGGCATGCAACCGCACATTCAATGCCCATTGTGATGCAGCCTGCAATAAGGCTGTTAGCCATATTGTTGCCGTCGCCTACAAAACAGAGTTTGAGTCCGTCAAAACTCTTTTTGTACTCACGTATTGTCATAAGGTCGGCAAGCACCTGGCACGGATGACAGTAGTCGGTAAGACCGTTGATAATCGGGATTGAGCCGTACTCGGCAAGAGCCTCAACTTCGCTCTGTTCAAAGGTGCGAATCATAATGCCGTCAAGATAACGTGAAAGTACCCTTGCTGTGTCCTCAACGGGTTCACCCCTGCCAATCTGCAAATCACGGTTTGAGAGGAAGAGTGCCTGACCGCCAAGCTGATACATACCGGTTTCAAAACTTACTCGTGTTCTTGTGGAACTCTTCTGAAAAATCATACCGAGCGTTTTACCACTGAGGTGGTGATGCTCAATACCGTTGTGGCTTTCATATTTAAGCTGGTCGGCAAGATTTAAAATATCAAGTATTTCGCCCTTGCTCAGGTCCTGTAATTTAAGTAAGTGTTTCATTTTTCAATAGCCTCCTTCAGTATCTTAAGACCTTTGTCAATATCATCGTAATCAATAATCAGCGGCGGCAGCAGACGCACTTTGTTGTGGTGTGCCGTAAGTACAAGCAGTCCGTTTTTAAGACATTTTTTTGCAATTTCGGCTGCATCACCGTCCGTATCTATTCCGAGCATAAGACCAAATCCGCTGATGCTTTTAACACCGCTTATTTCTTTCAGCTTTCCAATTATGTACTCACTCTTTTCGTTTACCGAATTCAGTAAAGCGTCGTCAATCCTCTTTACAATACTTATCGCACCCGCAGCAGCAATCGGGTTACCGCCGAAGGTCGAGCCGTGGCTCGAAGGCGTAACGCAAGGAGCAACCTTGCTGCCAAAAATCACTGCTCCAATCGGCAGACCTCCGCCAAGTCCTTTTGCGGTTGTAACAATGTCGGGAGTAATGCCAAAATGCTCGTAAGCAAAGTATTTACCTGTTCTTCCGTTGCCCGTCTGCACCTCGTCGCAGATAATGAGTATGTCCTTTTCTCTGGCAATTTTGTCAATACTGCTTACAAATTCCTGAGTAAGACAGTTAACGCCGCCCTCACCCTGAATACACTCAATCATAATGGCACAAACGTCATCAGTCGCCATTTCGTTAATTGCTGCCGTGTCGTTGGCAGGGCAGTACTTAAAACCCTCGGTAAACGGACCGAAGGTTTTGTGAAAAACATCCTGACCCGTTGCGGCAAGAGTGGTTATAGTTCTTCCGTGAAACGAGTCGCAAAGGGTGATTATAGTCTTCCTGCCCTCGCCGTACTTGTCAAAACTATACTTTCTTGCAAATTTTATAGCACCCTCGTTTGCCTCAGCACCCGAGTTTGAGAAAAATACTTTTTCAAGCCCCGTTTTGTCGCAAAGCATTTTTGCAAGTTCTGCACAGGGGCGTGTGTAGTAAAGATTGCTCGTGTGCTGCACTAATCCAAGCTGAGCAGTTACAGCCTCAGTCCACTCATCGTCTGCAATGCCGAATGCATTTACGCCGATACCTGAGCCAAAGTCAATGTACTTTTTTCCGTCCTCGTCATAAAGCACAGCACCTTTACCTTCTTTAAGACAAACGTCAAATCTGCCATACGAATGAGCCACATATTTACTGTCAAGTTCTTTTGTATTCATAATAATCTCCTAACATATTTGCCCCCATTTGACAAGGGGGCAAAAGCAGTTTCTCGCTTCGCTCAGACAATTACTTGGTAATTCTGAACATTGTTCCCATACCTTCGTCGGTAAGCATTTCCATAAGTATGGAGTGGGGAACACGTCCGTCAATAATAAATGCCTTTTTGCAGCCCTGACGGAGTGCCTGAGTCATTCCGTCAATTTTCGGAATCATACCGCCGCTGATAATACCTTCGGCAATAAGTGCCGGCGTGTCAGATACATATACTTTGTGAATCAGCGTGTCGGGGTCGTCTTTATCTCTGCAAAGACCTACCGTGTCAGTCATCGAAATAAGTGCCTCTGCTTTTAACGCTCCTGCAACAGCTGCAGCAACGGTGTCTGCATTAATGTTGTAGCAGTTTCCGTCTTCATCATAGCCCACTGTAGAAATAACAGGAATCCAGCCGTTATTGAGTATCTCTGTTACAGCCTCCATATCGGTTTCAACAATCTCGCCCACATATCCGTGGGTAGAGTCAAGCGGCTTGCATTTAATCATATTGCCGTCCATACCCGACAGACCTATTGCGTGTCCGCCGATGTTTCCGATTTTACACACCAAATCCTTGTTGACTTTGCCCGCAAGCACCATTTGAACAACGTCAATTGTGTCCTTGTCGGTCACACGCAGACCGTCCGCAAACTTGCTTTCAATCTGCATTTTGTCAAGCACTTTGTTAATCTCGGGACCGCCGCCGTGAACAAGCACAACTTTAATTCCGATTGTAGTAAGCAACACAAGGTCACGCATAACTGCTTCCTTGAGTTCTTCGTTAATCATAGCGTTGCCGCCGTATTTTACAACAATAATCTTGCTGCGGTACATCTGAATATTCGGCAGTGCTTCCGCAAGAATATGTGCTTTTTGCATGTTGTCAATAGTCATAATACTTCTCCAATTGTGAATTATAAATTATGTACGATAATCCCCGTTAATTTTAACATAATCATAAGTGAGGTCGCATCCCCAGGCTGTAGCACAGCGTTCACCCTCGTTAAGGTAAACGTGTATCGATATCTCGTCACTCTTTAGTATTTCAGCCGCTTTTTCCTCGCTGAAATCAACGCCTGCACCGTTTTTGCAAACTTCAATTTCGCCAAATTCACTGAGAATCCGAACGTCAACTTTGTTGATGTCAAAGTCTGCGTCAGCATAACCGACAGCACAGAGAATTCTTCCCCAGTTAGCGTCCTCGCCAAAAATTGCACATTTCAGCAGATTTGAGCAAACAACGCTCTTTGCAACCTCTGTTGCGGTTTCAACATCTTTAGCACCCCAACAGGTGCAAACAATCAACTTTGTAGCACCTTCGCCGTCTTTTGCTAACATCTTTGTAAGGTTAGCCATAACCTCGCAGAGTGCACTTTTAAATATTTCATATTCTTCACCCTCGCAGGTAATCTCATCATTGAGTGCAAGCCCGTTCGCCATAAGGACTACCATATCGTTAGTTGAAGTGTCGCCGTCAACAGAAAGACAGTTGTATGTGATTTGTACTATCTCGCTGAGTGCTGCCTGCAACATATCTCTCGAAATAGCACAGTCGGTTGTAATAAAGTTCAGGGTCGTCGCCATATTCGGATGAATCATACCCGAACCCTTTGCCATACCGCCGATTTTACAGGTTGCATCGCCGATTTTAAACTCAACGGCAAACTCTTTTTTTACTGTGTCGGTTGTCATTATGGCTGTTGCAGCCTCAAGGTTTTTATTGTAGCAAAGACCTTTTACAAGCACCGGAACTGCTGCTTCAATCGGCTCAATCGGAAGCACCTGACCTATAACGCCCGTCGATGCAACTATAACCTGTTCGCACGGAATACCGAGTTCGCTTGCAACAAGGTCGCACATTTTCTGTGCTTTCTCCACACCGTCTGAGTTGCAGGTGTTTGCGTTTTTAGAGTTTGCAATAACCGCAACTGCCTTGCCGCCCGTTTTTTCAAGGTGTTCTTTGGTAACAATCAGCGGAGCGCCTTTGACTTTGTTCTGCGTGTAAACAGCCGCCGTGGTTGCAGGCACGTCAGAAGTAAAAAGGCAGATATCGTTTTTGTGTTTTGTGTCAGGCGTGTCGTTTGCAGGACGTTTAATACCGCAGTATGTTCCGCTTGCCTTGTATCCCTGTGCAGCACAAATGCCGCCGTCAATGTATTTAAAATCCAGCTTCATACGTTAATCTCCTAAATTCAAACCTGTTTTTGCGTCAAGACCGAGTGCTATGTTCATACACTCAATCGCAGCACCGCTCGCACCTTTGCCAAGATTGTCAAAGCGTGATGTAACAAGAATCCTGTCATCGTTACCGTTAATCTCAATCTCCATATCGTCACGCCCTGCAAAGTTGTTGGAGCCAATCATATTTTCGTTGTATCCGCACTCACGCACTTTTACAAATTCTTTGCCTGCGTAGTGTTCTGCAAAAATCTGCTGCAGTTCGCCTTTGCTCACTCTCGTCTTCATAAGGTCGGCAAACAGTGGAACTGACACAACCATTCCGCAAGGGTAGTCGCATATGTGCGGTGCGAAAAACGGAACTCTTTCAAGACCGCTTATAGCGTTCATCTCTTTAAGATGTTTGTGCTGCTGGGTCAGTGCGTACTGCCTCGGCGAGTCGAGTTCGTCGTCCCTGTTATTATCCTCGTACTGTGCAATACCTTTTTTGCCTGCACCTGTGTAACCGCTCATTGCGTAGCAGGTAACGGGGTAGTCCGCTGCTATAATACCGTGTTTTACAAGCGGGTAGACAATCGAGTTAAATCCGCTTGCATAACACCCGGGTACAGCGATTCTGTTATAAGTCTTTATCTTTTCTTCAAAACTTGCGTCAAGTTCGGGAAAACCGTAAGCCCATCCGTCCTCAGTTCTGTGAGCGGTGGACGTGTCTATTATCTTAGCGTCGTCGTTTGTGACAAGCGATACCGCCTCAATACTCGCTGCGTCAGGCAGACAAAGAAAAGTGATGTCCGACTCATTAATGAGTCTTGCACGTTCTGCTAAGTCTTTTCTCTTGTCGCTGTCTATTTTCAGAAGCTCAATATCGCTCCTGTTTTTAAAGCGTTCAAATATTTTCAGCCCCGTCGTTCCCTGGGAACCGTCAATGAATATTTTTGTCATTTTTATGCATTACCTCAATTTATTTTAATTATATTATACGCAATTGAGTAAAAGTGTCAATACTAAATGGATAAAAATATTATAAATATACAAAAACTATGCAAAAATATGCAAACATTTTAGTTACCTTATGCACTCTATAGATTATACACAATATAGCACACTCCAATAAATCGGACACACGGTTGACAAAGTCTGTACTTTTGCTAAGGTAAAGCCGTGCCTGAATATTTTTTAAAGGAGGGATTATTTGAATAACGAATTATGGATTGCGTTGATGTCGCTTGTCGGCACGCTTGCAGGTACATTCGGCGGTATTGTAACTTCCTCAAAACTCACCGCATACAGAATTCAGCAGCTTGAACAAAAAGTGGACACGCACAACAATTTTGCAAAACGCATACCTATAATAGAGGAAAAGGTTAAAGTTTTAAATCACCGTGTGGCGGATTTGGAAAGGGGACGTGAACGCTGATGAAATTTACAAAAAACACACTAATCCGTACAGTGCGTACGTTTTTGCAGGCTGCACTGTCATATATGCTTGTAAACCTTGCGGCATCAGACTTTACCGAAAACGAAAGCGGTATAAGAACAGTGGTTCTCGGCATAATCATTTCTTCTGTTGCAGCAGGTCTAGCAGCGGTAATGAATCTTGAAAAGGGTGATACTCTTGAAGTTTAGCGAATTTGTTAAAAAGTATCTCGGCAAGGCTACTGACTACGACGACTATGCGGGCGTACAGTGCGTAGACCTTGCAAAACTCTATATCGACAAAGTGCTTGGCGTAAAACCTCAGAGCATCGGCAACGCCCACGCTTATTATGACGACTACGAGGACACGTACCTCAAAAAGTACTTTAACCGCATAACCTACAAAAGCGGAGTTAAACCGCAAAAAGGCGACCTCGTTGTGTGGAAAGTCGGATATAACGGCAAATCAAAGTACGGTCACATCGCAATTGCTACGGGTAAATATAATAATGTATATATTTACACTTATGACCAGAACTACGGCGAAAAGAAAATGCACGAGGTACGCCACACGTTTAAAGGTATAGCAGGATTTCTCAGACCAAAAAATCAAAAGAACATAGCCTCGCCGCCAAAAATAGCAAACGGCAACTATGTTCTTAATGCCAGACGTGGCGTGTACCGTGATTACGGAACAAAAAGCGAAATGAAGTCGGTAAAAGAGCTCACATCAAACGGCAGACTCCACGCAACGTCACAGGACCCGAAAGCTCCTGCATATCTTAAAAAGGGAACGCCCGTTACCATTAAAGAAACAAAAATTATTGTATCAGGCAACCTCTGGGCAAAGATACCGAGCGGCAGAATTCTCATATGGGACAACGCCAAAAATAAACTTTATATTAAGAAAAAGTAATCTTCACTACAAAATAATCAAATCA
This sequence comes from Oscillospiraceae bacterium, assembly GCA_015065445.1. Classification (GTDB taxonomy): domain Bacteria; phylum Bacillota; class Clostridia; order Oscillospirales; family Acutalibacteraceae; genus Eubacterium_R. Next base: position 13,074 of record SVQF01000036.1, read on the forward strand.
AAAAGCAGGCGAAGCCGAATTTTGATTTGAAGAGGAGCAGCTTGTCAGCGGTTCAAATCCGCTGACCGCTCAAAAAAAGCGGAGCAACCTGCTACAAAACAGTCCACCGGACTGTTTTTCCCAAATTTGTCAAGTTATGAATTAGTTATATAATGGTGCTTGCCAAATTTGGAGCAGCTTGTCAGCAGTTCAAATCCGCTGACCGCTCAAAAAAAGCGGAGCAACCTGCTACAAAACAGTCCACCGGACTGTTTTTCCCAAATTTGTCAAGTTATGAATTAGTTATATAATGGCACTTGCCAAATTTGGAGCAGCTTATCAGCTGCTCAAATCCGCTGAACGCTCAAAAAAAGCGGAGCAACCTGCTACAAAACAGTCCACCGGACTGCTTTTCCCAAATTTGTCAAGTTATGAATTAGTTATATAATGATACTTGCCAAATTTGGAGCAGCTTGTCAGCGGTTCAAATCCTATAATGCCAAAAAAGCAGAGTACTTATGTACTCTGCTTTTTTGGAGCTGATAAGCGGATTTGAACCGCTGACCTCATCCTTACCAAGGATGCGCACTACCGCCTGTGCTATATCAGCAAAAAAATGGCGACCCGGAACGGGCTCGAACCGTCGACCTCCAGCGTGACAGGCTGGCGTTCTAACCAACTGAACTACCGGGCCACAATTATGTGCCTTTTTTGTGTGCTTATGTATTATAACTAATGATTTGCCGAATGTCAAGATTTTTATTGAAAAAGTATTATTCTTTGTTTATAATTGTTCTGAGGTGGTAATATGCAGGATTTACATATTCATATCGAGCGTGGACCGTACGAAAAGCAGTGGATAGACCGCTTTGTTGAGCAGGCTGTAAAAATGAGTATTGACGAGATTAATCTGCTTGAACATACAATCAGAATAAAGGAATTTCACCCTGCTTTTAAAGAGGCGAGGGAATACAGTCTTTATCAGCGTCGCTGGTTTGACGGCAAGCAAAAGCAGGCACACACCCTCGACGAATACAAGCGTCTTATTGACTCAATCCGTGCAAGCGATTACCCGATAAAGATTAACTTCGGACTCGAGGTCTGCTGGTTTGAACAGCACGAAGAATTTTTGCGTTCGCTTCTGGCAGATAACTATTTTGACTACGTTCTCGGTTCGGTACACTGGATAGACAACTGGACCTTCAATCAGCGAAAGTATCAGTGGCTCGGCAAGGACGTAAATCACATTTATAAGCGTTATTACGAAATGTCAAACTCGCTCGTTTCAAGCGGTATTTTTGATATAATTGCACATCCCGATTTGGTTCGTTGCCACAGCCTGTATCCCGACTTTGACCTTGCTGACACATACAAAGAACTCTGCCGTAACGCAGTGAAAAACAACGTTATGATAGAGATGAACACTTCAAAAGGAGCGGGAATTAACCCTCAGTTTTTGCAAATAGCAAAAGCCGAGGGAGTTAAGTTCTCTCTCGGCTCAGACGCTCACCGACCCGAAGACGTCGGCAGGGGAATAAAAGAAGTATATAATATAGTTAATTCTTAATCAATAAAAAAATACTCACACCGACAATGCGGTATGAGTATTTTGGCGCAGAGGGTGGGATTCGAACCCACGTGGGCGTGAACCCAAACGGTTTTCAAGACCGCCTCGTTATGACCACTTCGATACCTCTGCAAATATTTAATGCTTTGATATATTAACATATGTTTTACTGCTTGTCAAGAAAAAATTTTCATTTCTCTTTATAACTTTCGCTTGACATTTTATGCCGTTTATGATAAAGTAATTTAGCACTGATAAGTGCATACAACTTGACAGGATAACGCAAGTTACACGCAGAAGTACTCAAGCTGGTGACGAGGCGCCCCTGCTAAGGGCGTAGGGTGGGTAACCGCCGCGAGAGTTCGAATCTCTCCTTCTGCGCCATATAAAAGCAGTTACCTTTAGGGTGACTGCTTTTATATATTGTATAGAGATTCGAACAAGGCAATTTACGAAGTAAATAAAAACAGTCCGGTGGACTGTTTTGTTGCCTGCGTGCGTGCCGGCGAACGCAAAAGTGAGCCGGGCGAATCTCTCCTTCTGCGCCAAAATAACCGTACCACGTTTGTGGTGCGGTTATTTTTATACAAAAGAGATTCGAACAGGGCAATTTACAAAGAAGAAAGCCGTCTCACAAGAGACGGCTGTAACTCTTTTTATTTGTAATTACTCTTCTTCTGCAGTTTCAGCTTCCTGAATTTTTGCAAAACATTCACTACAGTAAACGGGTCTGTCTTCCTTAGGCTCAAAAGGAACCTTACATGCTTTTCCGCATTGAGCACATACAGCATCGTGCATTTCTCTGGGGGCTTTTGCAGCAGCTTTTCTCTTATCTCTGCAAGCCTTGCAACGCTGTGGTTCATTAACAAAGCCCTTTTCAGCGTAGAACTCCTGCTCACCTGCAGTGAAAACAAATTCATTGTTGCATTCCTTGCAAACTAATACTTTGTCTTCGTACATTTTACATTTCTACCTCTCTAAAGATTTGCCTGGGGAAAAGGGTCTTTAGCAGAAATATATTTCTGCCTACAACCTAGATGCTGGGGAAATATTCAAAAAGTAACTCCGTCGAGTTTCTTACGAATACGTTGAATAGCGTTATCAATAGCCTTGGGATTTTTGCCGAGTTTCTGGGCGATTTCGGCATAAGAACAGCCTACAATATACAGCCTTAAGACTTCGTTTTCAAAACTTGATAACCCTTCGTACAAAACTTCTGTCAAAGTCGAAACGCTTTCTTTTGCAAGATATTCGTCTTCAGCACTTAAACCGACTTGGCCTTCAAAAAAATCCTCCTCAAGAGTGACAATGCTTGACTGTGGAATGTCTTTCATTCTTGAAAATTTACGAAGTGCTGTTTGAACAGAATTGTTGATGCACCGAGATGCATATGTAACAAATTTTGTGCCTTTTTCGCTGTTGTAAGAATTGATAGCCGCAAGCAGACCAATCATTCCTTCCTGAACCAAATCATCTTTTTCAAGAGGGGAGTTGGTGTATTTTGCTGCGATTAATTCAACAGTTTTTCTGTATCTTACAATCAGCTCGTTCATAGCAGATTTGTTGTTGTTTTTGATTTCGTTCAGCAGTTCATTATCTGTTTTTAACTGAAAATCAGACATAGTGCCTCCCGCAATCTGTTTTATTTTATTATATTACTTCAAAAAGCAGAATTAGTCAACAGTTTTTGAAAGAAATAGACAAAAATTGAATAAAAGATGTTTATATTTTAATTATTTTGCCAAAATTTTCCAAAAACTGACATTTGTCAAAATAATTGTTAAAACTATACAAATAACATTAAGTTGTACAGTTTATACATTGAATCTGAACAGAACAATATCGCCGTCCTTCATAACGTACTCTTTACCTTCGCTACGCACAAGACCCTTGTCCTTTGCGGCAGCCATACTTCCGCAAGCCATAAGGTCGTCAAAAGCAATAACCTCTGCTCTGATAAATCCACGCTCAAAGTCAGTGTGAATTTTGCCTGCAGCCTGCGGTGCCTTTGTGCCTTTTTTAATTGTCCACGCTCTTACCTCGGGTTTGCCTGCAGTGAGGTAACTGATAAGTCCGAGCAGGGAATAACTCTTCTTTATTAGTCTGTCAAGTCCCGACTTTTCAAGACCCATATCCGCAAGGAACATTTCTTTTTCGTCAGGCTCAAGCTCGGCAATCTGTGCTTCCATCTCCGCACAAATAGGGAATGTCTCGGCACCTTCCTCTGCGGCAATTTCTTTTACTGCATTATAGTATGGGTTGGAGTCGATACCTTCATTAAAGTCATTTTCTCCCATATTGCAGGCGTAAATTACAGGCTTGATTGTGAGCAGTGCAACATCTTTAAGATACTCAGCCTCGTCCTCGCTCATCTCTACCGAACGGGCGGTTTTGCCCTCTTCCATTTCGGACACGAGTCTTTCAAGAAACGCAACTTCGCCGGCAAGCGTTTTATCGCCCTTCATAGCCTTCTTGCGACTGTCTACACGGCGTGAAAGAATGTCGAGGTCGGACAGCACAAGTTCAAGATTAATGGTTTCAATATCTCTTTGGGGTCGATGTTGCCGTCAACGTGAGTGATGTCGTCATTTTCAAAGCAGCGTACAACGTGGATAATTGCGTCAACTTCCCTGATGTGCGAAAGAAATTTGTTTCCGAGTCCTTCGCCCTTGCTCGCACCCTTTACAAGTCCCGCAATATCAACAAATTCGATTGTTGCGGGAGTAAACTTGTCGGGATTGTACATCTCTGCAAGTTTATCGAGTCGTTCGTCGGGTACGCTTACCATACCCACATTGGGCTCGATTGTGCAGAAAGGGTAGTTCGCACTCTGAGCCCCTGCGTTTGTTATAGCGTTAAACAGTGTGCTCTTGCCGACATTCGGCAGACCGACCATACCTAATTTCATAATTATATCTCCGTTCCGATTTAGTCAATCCATTATATACCATAACAAAAAAATTTACAAGAGCAAATATGTCTTGACAACTGCCAATAAATAAACTAAAATATTATACAATATTCTCTGAAAGAATTTATATTATAGGAAAAGGAGAGGATTATATGGAACTCAACGGCTCACAGATTGTTCTTGAAACACTTAAAGAGCAGGGAGTAGATACTATTTTCGGTTATCCGGGCGGTACTATCCTCAATATTTTTGACGAGCTGTATAAGTACGGCGATACTTTTAATCACATTCTCACCGCACACGAGCAGGGTGCGGCACATGCCGCAGACGGCTATGCACGTGCAACGGGTAAAGTCGGCGTATGCTTTGCAACGTCCGGTCCCGGTGCAACAAACCTTGTAACAGGTATTGCAACTGCTTATCTTGATTCAATTCCTGTTGTTGCAATTACAGCAAACGTTGCAAATCCGCTTATCGGCAGAGATACCTTTCAGGAGGTAGACATTTGCGGCATCACAATGCCTATTACAAAACACAATTTCTTTGTAAAGCACGTTGAAGACCTTGCACCTTCAATCCGCAAGGCTTTCAGGATTGCACAGAGCGGCAGACCCGGTCCTGTACTCATTGATATTCCTAAAGATGTTACAGCGGCAGTGTGCGAGTACGTTGCAGAACCCGCACAGGTGCCTTCACCGTCACCCCGTCCTACGGGCAACACATTTGAAAAGGCAATAGAACTTATCAGAAGTGCAAAAAAACCGCTTATTTATGCAGGCGGCGGTGCAATTCTTTCTGACGTGGGTGAGGATTTAATCACTTTTGCGGAGAA
>SVQF01000037.1 GCA_015065445.1 Oscillospiraceae bacterium
TACTGCTCCGTCGATGTCAAACTCAAGATTTCCACGCTGTTCACCAATGTTTTCAACCTCGCAGAAAGCTTCTTCAATTGAGTCAACACGCTTGTAAAACGGGATTGTGTTAAAGCCGAGTTCTTTAAGGTAATCAAGGCTTTCTTTGTGAGAAGTAAGTTCTTTGCCCTCAATTTGCTGAACGTTGAATACAAAGATGTCAAGCCCCCTTGTGGCAGTAACCTCAGAATCTTTTTGCCTGAGGGAGCCTGCGGCAGCGTTACGGGGATTTTTGAAAGGCTTATCCCCTGCAATAAGCTGACGGTCTACTACCTTATCAAAACTCTTTTTAGGCATATAAACTTCGCCACGCACTTCAATATAAGGAATATCGGTATTTAACTTAAGCGGAATGTTTTTTATAACACGCAGATTGCCGCTCACGTCTTCGCCCGTGTCGCCGTCGCCACGTGTGGAACCTCTGCTGAACACGCCGTTTACATATTCAAGGCTGACGGAAAGACCGTCAATCTTTGGTTCAACAACATAATGCGGTGAGTTTACCGCATCACGAACTCTTTTATCAAAATCAAATATTTCCTGTTTTGAAAATGCATCCTGAAGCGACTCCATTCTCACTGAATGAACAACACTCTCAAACGAGTTATCCGCCTTGCCGCCTACACGCTTTGTAGGAGAGTCGGGAGCGTCGTATTCGGGATACTGCTCCTCAAGAGATTTGAGCTGACGCATCATCATATCGTACTCATAATCCTCTATTTCCGGGGCGTCGTCATTATAATAACGGTCAGAGTGGTACTTTAATGTCGCACGCAAATCTGAAATTTTCTTTTCTATGTCAGTCATATATATCACCAGTTTAGTATTATAACATTAATATATAAATTATTCAATATAAAAATAAAGGGCAAACGCCCTTTATTTTTTAGTAGTAACAGATTTTGATTTTGACCAGGATGAATAATATTTCTTGCTTCCAACCTGTTTGTAAGTCCTTATTCGTACAAAATATTTCTTTTTAGCCTTAAGTTTAAGCACGGACTTCTGCACGGTTTTATTACTGCTTATTGTCAGAGTTTTGGTTGATGCTTTAAAATTACTGCTGAGCGAATACTGCAGTTGATAGCCCGTTGTGTTTTTAGTCTGCTTTTTCCACTTTACAACAAAGCCTTTTGACTTTGCAGAAACACTTGCGATTGATGTTGGAGACGGAACAAGCTTTGCGACCTTTTTCTGTGCAACAATCACTTTTCCGCAGACTTTACAGTGTTTGCCCTGTGTGAGTCCTGCTTTTGCAAAAGTAGGTGCAACCGCCTTGTCAACAGCAATCTGATGTGCGGCAAGCGGAAGAGCAACTTCTTTGCTATCTCCGCATTTTGAACACTTAACCCTCTTTACGCCCGCTTTTGTGCAGGTTGAAGGTGTGATTACTGCATCGTCAGTAAAAGTGTGAATTTCACGAGGTGCAACCGCTGTGTTTGCAGGCACTGCAGGCTGAAGGTAGCCGAGGTTATCAAAACTGAGTTTAGTAATGCAAACTTCTCTGAAATTACCGGGGTCGCTTACAGAAACGCCGTTTTTCGTCTGATGACGAGCATATGCAATATAACAATCGTCAGTATCAGGAAGGTACAGTGTACACTGATGACCCGTGCCGTAAATCGCCTCATTTTCATTTTTCTGAAGGATGGTTCCCCTGTTAGTAACAACTGCGGTTATACTGCGTGCAGTACCGTAATTGACATGATAATTGACGCTGCCGGTATCATCGCACGACCATGTATAATGGTAAATGCCGTTACGCTTGAACAGCACTACCGACTCTCTGAAATCGTCGAGTTTAAGCTGACGGAGTGTGCTATCAACAATGCTCATCATATCGTCGCCGAGTTTGTACATATAAGCATTACCGTTTCCAAACAGAATATAGCTTGAACCGTCGTCGTCGGTAAACACTGACGGGTCAATTATCTGACCGCCGAAATCGGACTTGAGGTACTCGCTTTCGCCGAGAAGTTTAGGATAAAGCAGCGGCTCATCCTTTGCAAAAAACGGTCCTGCAGGATTGTCGCTGACTGCAACGCCGATTGCCTTATCACCCATATAGTTGCCGTTTGAATCTTTAAACCCGTACTTTTCAAGCAGTTCTTCTTTTATTCTGCCGCAATAGTAGAAATAATACTTTCCGTCCTTTTCTTCAATTGCGGGAGCCCATGCGTTGCCGCATGACCACGGCGAAGACGCTATCTGAACTCCTTTACTGTTAACAGACGGATTATCGTCTGCAACGTCCAATATAACGCCTTCGTCAGTCCAGTCGGTAAGATTTTCACTTGAAAATGCGTGAAACTGTGTTCCGCTCCATCCCGGATTGCCGTCCGTTGTGGGATAAATCCAGTATCTGCATCCGAACACGTCAATGTCGGGGTCGGCGAACGAACCTTTAATTACAGGGTTATTATTGTTTTCGGCACCTACTGTTAAAGGAAATGCCGCAGTAGAAACCGCAAGAACAGCCGATATTATAATTGCCATATATTTTCTCATTAAATCACTTCTTAGTCTTCACGTTTTTGGAGGCTGACCATGTTGAATAGTATTTAGCCGAACCGACAGTTCTGTATGTTCTTATTCGCACAAAATACTTTTTGTTTTTTGCAAGTTTAGTTATGGTTTTTGACGTGATTTTATTACTGAGGGTTAATGTTTTAACACTCTTTTTGAAGTTTTTATCCAAAGAATACTGAATCTGATAACCGCTTGTCTGTGTTGTATACTTTTTAATTCCAATCTTAAATCCCGCTTTAACCGGGGAGAGCTTTGTTATTGCGGTATTCTTAGGTAAAATTGTAAAATTGAGTATTTTTGTACACTTATAATTGCCTTTAAAAGTAATTTTAACACTTGCCTTGCCGACGTTTTTATTATTTGAGTAAGTCAGCGAGTAGTTAGCAGAACTTATCGCCTTGCCGTTTGCATCCTTAACTGTTACTGCAGGTTTAATCGCCTTGCCGCTGTAAACATATTTTGAGGCAGATAGCGTAAATGTTTTAGGTCTGTTGATAACTGTTGCTGCCGCATCGGGATTAAGCATTGTACAAAGAGTACAGCGTTCAGCTATTTCGCCGTTTGCAGTAAGCGTTGCGGCTGTTTCGGTATGCTCAAAATTATGGTTAAAGTGTTGAGCACCCCACAGCGACGAGTTGTCGCTTCCGGCAGCAGAAAATACTATTACTTCATTTTTATCAGCCGACTCATCCTTCTGAACGGCAAAAACGCCGTTATAAGTAACGTTACCGAGTTTTATAACTGCGTGAGCTCCGTCCTTGCTGAGCGACCAGCTGCCGCTGACAGCCTTTTTTGAAACTACAGTATCAGTTACTGTGTCGCTGTAATCACAAGCGTTTGTAACAGTGCCGTCAGCATTGAGAAGAACGTACTGCGTAGGTACCACAATATCGCTCCAGGGCGAAGTCCAATCCGCTTTGCGGTGGGTGATGTTTGATGTATCAACAATCTGATAAGCACCTGCGATTTGAGACGCAGTAAGAGTAACATCTTTTTCACCCTGATACTCATACGGCAGCATAACAGCCCAGCCGTCTGAAGTGCGTGCCATTTTGTGAACACGCATCTGATGTCCCCAGCCGTCATCGGCAGTAAAGCGTGTGTGATAAGCCTGATAAAGCGAACCGTCGTTGTCAAGAAGGCACGATGAATGTCCGCCGGAAAGATAAGCTGTCGGGTTGCACTCAAACTGATAATTGCAGTCGAGTTTCAGTCCCGTATTCTTTAAGTCGGTGGCGTAGTTACCGCAAGCGTCTTCATAGGGTCCGTCCGGTGATTTTGAGCGATATTCTCTGATATTATAACCGCCGTCGCCGGCAAGACCGCCGTAGGTCAAGAAGAAATAATAATAATCGCTTACGCTGTCATAGATAATAAACGGTCCTTCGCCGGTTCCCTCTGTTCCTTCGTTTGTTTTTGAAATCTGTTTTCCAAAATAAATGTCAAAGCCTATGGGTTTTCATATATTCGTAGTCAGGCAAACCTGTTTCGTTACTCAGTTTTTGCACAAAGCATCCACCACTGTATGAGCCGTAAACAAGCCACATTTCGCCGTCTTTATCCACATATGCCGTAGGGTCAATAGCGTTTGGGAAGGCACCCCATCCGCAGTCGTACGCTCCCCAGAAGTTGAACCACTTGTAAGGTCTGCCCTCTCTTGTCTGATTGATGTAGTTTGCGTTAACGTAACCCTGTTCAATAAGGTCGGCGACGTTTGTTTTTTTGTAGTCAAGTGCTTTGATAACCGGGTCTTCGTAAATATTGCCGTTCTCGTCAAGAATGTTGTTCTGCTTGTTGTTATAGCGTTCCATTTCGGGATTTGTAATGCCGCTGTAAATAAGAGTATCTACGTACTCATACGGACCCGTCGGGCTGCCAGAAACGGCAAGCCATATTGCAGACGACGTTGCACCCCACACAGAACAACTGCCGTAAAGACAGTACTTGCCCATAGTTTCGTTATATATAACATCGTTCGCCCAGCAGTTATATTCAAGATTATCGGGGTCGTACTTTTCGGGAACTGCAAGCTGGTAAGCAGAAGTCCATGCAAGCGGCTCGGCAAGTTCATCTTTCCACGATTTGCCTTTAGACGTAAAGTAATTGTTGCCATCAAGTGAATAACCTTCATCCGTCCAGTTAATCAAGTCGTCTGAGGATGCCATTGCAAGATGTGAGCCGACAACACGGTATTTGCCGTCGTTATCTTTAAACACAGACGGGTCGTGGACAGACACGTGCTGAACGTCGTTATTCTGATAAACAGTATCGGCAAAAACGCTGAGCGGCGATGTCAGAAAAACAGCCGCAACCATTAGAATAAATGAATGTTTCAACAAAGTTTTCATAGTGATACCTACTTTGTAGTTGAGCCAAAACCGCCGTCACGTACAGCGGTTGCGTTGTCGTCCCGAGTGATACCGAAAGGAATAAAGATTCCCTGTGCAAAACCGTCTCCGCACTTTACTGTGTGGATGTGTCTGTCGTCGTGTGCATCGCACGAGAGTTTTATCATAATATGCCCTTCGTTAGACGAATAGTAATAATCTGAGTCAATTATTCCAACAGTGTTGTCAAGCTGAATTCTGTGCTTAAAACCAAGTCCCGAACGGGGAAAAATATTAAGCACCCATCCGTTATCTATCTTACTTCTGATTCCTGTAGGAATAAGCACGGACTCCCCTTTTATGAATGTTATATCGCACGGTGCGTAGAAGTCATAACCGGCAGAACCCGAGGTTGCTCTCTGCGGAAGTTTAATGTCTTCATAAATCTCTCTGAGTTTGTTTGTATTGCCAAATATTTTAGACCAGTCCTTTTCAAACTGTTCAAAACTTACTTTCTCAAAATCTGCTATTCTTTGCATAAAAGATACCCCTTTATATTACTGAAATAATTGTAACATAAAGGAGTATGAGTGTAAAGTATTTTAAACATCAAAATCAGATATTTTCACTTGACTTAGGCAGCATCACCCGTGCTTTGAACAGGTCGCCGTCGATTGTAATTTTAAGACATCCGTTTTGTGCTTTGCATAGGTTTTCGGCAATGGAGAGTCCCAAGCCGTTACCCTCGTTGGTTCTTGACTTATCGCCTCGAACAAATCGCTGTGTCAGTTCTTCGGGCGAAATGTTCAGCGGTTCAGAAGAGGTATTTTTAATCTCAAAAACGCTGAAATTATCGGTTTCGTAGACATCGGCATAAACACGTGTTCCTTCAAGCGAGTATTTACGTGCGTTGGAAAGTAGGTTTTCGACTATTCTGAAGGTCTTATTTCCGTCGGCATAAGCGTTAACGGCATTGCGGTCACCTTCAAAAACAAGCGTAAGATTGTTATCTGTAAATTCCTGTTGGTGTTCTATAACAGCCTGAGTTGCAAGCTCGCTGAGGTTGAGATTTATTGGCTCAATGTTAATAATGCCGCTTGTAATTTTAGACGCCTCTATCAAATCTTCAATAAGCCTTTTTAGTTTTTTTGCTTTGTCATCAAGAACTGCTATATATTCGTTTGCATTGTCGTCGCTGATGTTACAGGTTTTAAGAAGTTCAACGTAATTGATAATCGACGTAAGCGGAGTTTTAAGGTCGTGGGATACGTTGGTTATGAGTTCCGTTCTCATCCGCTCATCTTTTACTGCCTTGTCTACAGCAGATACAAGTTCGTTATTTGTATAATTTATCGAATTCATAAGAGCTTTAAGGCTTAGCGGCAGTTTCTCAACATCAAGGTCAGAGACCGTTCTGCTCTGTGCAGCAGTAATAATTGCGTCAAGTAATTTCAGATACTTTAAAGCATATACAAAAGCGGCAGTGTCAATACAAATGCATACCAAAAAAGCAACACTCAGCTCATATACACGGTTCATAACTGCACAAGCTACAATCAAAGCGACAAACAACAGATTAAGCGATGCGAATACCAACGACCATCTTCTAACAAGTTTTGAAAAGTTAGCAGGTCTGAACTTAAGTAAGTCTGCAAAAAATCTTATCGGCTTTGCAATAATGAATTTAAAAATATGATAAGTCAGCAGATTTTCATAAAACTTTTTATCGCTTTTACACACTCGTATAACTGAGGTTACAAGCTCAATGAGCAGTGCCCAGACGGCTGCAGCTACAACATAAAGTGCTAAATACAAATAGTTTTCAAACGGGTAGGCGTAGTAAATAATACAATCGTAAATTATTGTGAACAGCCATATTAAACAAAATTGAAGTCCCACCGTAATTACAAGGTGCAAATCTGTTGGTATATAGTCAAGAAACAGGCGTTTTACCTTTCCGTTTTCATCTTTGTTTGAGCAAATTACAAATGAAATAATTGCAAGGATTATGGCTACCAAAAACAAAACTACTGCCTTTACGGTGTTTGAAAGCAGATTTACATTAGCTGTTTGTTCAGCGTTCTGTATTGATGCGGTATAACCGCTGTAAGCAGTACTTTCAGGTTCAACGTAAAAGTAGTACTCGTAATCTTCGTTGAATGCTGTGGATTTTCCGGTAGCCTGGTCAACGGAAGTATCAAATAGTCCTTCAAAGCCCTTGCTGCATCTGACTTTGCCGTTCTTTGCGACAAAAGCATACTCGTGCGACAAATACTCTTTTTCGTCTGTTTTGACGTCAGTACTTTCATATTTCAATCCGTTTTTAGTATCTATTATTGCCAAGACCGAATCGGACGGAACTACATCATCAATATATGCATAATATTCAAAATCATCTGTATTAAGGAATTCTTCATAAACGGCATTGATTTTTTCCTTAGCTGTTTCCTCGGTATCAATATCATATCTGATGTTGTCGCTTTCATAGATTCCTACAATAAAGCTGATCGGCTCATTTACGCCATCATCATAATTAATGAACTGTTCAGAATTAAAGTATACGTTATTTTCATAATCCTCATAATTGTAATTGTCCGCATAATTCTCGTTAAAAACTTGCTGATTGGTAACAAAATTGCTGATTACCGACGCCACAAAATCGGATTGCTTTTTTTCGAGTGCCTTTTTGACAACGTGAGTGTTTTTGATGCGGATAATTTTATCGAGATAATTAATATCACTGTAAATTTTAGACGATAGCTCGGCAGAATCGCTTACCTTTTTATTTATTGGTTTGTTTTCAAAATCTTCTATGCCAAGATTATATGACTCGCAGGCATTTACAACGCTCACAACGAGTCTTGTGCCGCTCGCTACAAGTACAACAGACAGCAATATGATAATGGATTTTAAAAAAACACTAAATCTTTTCGACTTTATATCCAAGACCGTACACCACCTTTAAATACTTAGGTTCTTTGGGATTGATTTCAATTTTTTCACGGATATTACGAATATGAACGGTAACAGTTTTTTCAATACCAAACGATGCCTCGTGCCAAACTGACTCGTATATCTGCGAAGAGGACAGAACGCTGTTCATATTCTTCATAAGATATTCAAGTATTCTATATTCGTGTGCAGTAAGGTGTACCTTTTCGCCGTCAACTGTAACCTGTTTTGTGTTGGTATCAAGCACAAGACCACCGGTTTGCAACTGACCCTCGGTAATTTTCATCGAGCCAAGCAGTGCGTAGCGACGAATCTGACTCTTAACTCTTGCAACAAGTTCAAGAGGATTAAACGGCTTGGTAACATAATCGTCGGCACCGAATGACAAACCTGCTATTTTGTCTGTATCTTCGCTCTTGGCTGATAGCATTATTATCGGGAAATTATAGTTTTCCCTTATTTTAAGCGTTGCTGAAATTCCGTCCATTTCGGGCATCATAATATCAAGTACAAGGCAATGCACTTCGTTATTATTAATTATGTCAATCGCCTCAATACCGTTAAATGCGGTAAGTACGTTATAACCTTCGTTTTTAAGATAGATTTCAATTGACTTGCAGATAGCTTCGTCATCGTCACATACAACAACTGTATACATTAGTCCACCTCCGATTGTATTAAACATTATTTATAAAAATGCTTGGCAAAGTAATAATTAAGAAATTTCAAAGTTTTATTCAAAACAAGGCAATAAGGTTAATCCTTACTGCCTTCGCTGTCGGGAATTGTGTCCGCAGTGCCGTAAAGTTTGATGTCTTTTCGGGCGTTTTCCTCCTGCGGCTTATCAAGAATTATATCCCATATATACTGATACTTTTTAAATTTAGCGTTTGGTACAATATTTTTGAAGCGTCTGACGAGTTTGCTTTCATTTTTAAGAAAACTGATATATTTAGCGATATACTCGTTTTCAAGAATTTTTGTGTTCAGCTCCTGAGCCTGCTCACGAGTGGTGTCAAAGCCTTTCTGCGTACCTGTTATCATCATATTCTGAATATGTTTTACCGAGGAAATAATCCCCTTCAGGTCAGTTACCGTTGCGGTTAAATCGATTATTAGAACGGTATAAATAATAAAGCTTACAGTATAAAGGGCATTGTCTGATATAAAGCCGATTAGCTTAAACACCAGCGGTTGAAGAACCTTAATAATAAGCACTGCACCGAGACCGAATTCGAGTAGTCCGTTAAGATACACCCTGCCGTTAATATTGAACCTTCTTCCCGAATAATCCCACCACATTGCGTGAAACATTTTTTCCATAACAAAATGCGTGATGTACTCAAGAATGCCGCACAGAAGTAATCCATAAATAAAAACAAGAAATATATTACTTACTTTACCGTACAGGACGATTGTACAAATCACGGCTCCAAATCCGTAAATCGGACATACAGGACCAAAGAGAAAGCCTCTTTTAACCACCTTTTTGTCACGAATTAAAAAGAGCAGAGTTTCAACAATCCAACCTGCAAAACTGTAAATAACAAATGTCATAAAAAGCGAACAAATAGTCTTAAGCATTACGCAGTCCTCCTGTTGATTTCGTCGTACACGCTGACAAATCCACGGGAGATTTTAAGGTAATCTGCTGTGGCACAACGCTTGTCGGTAAGAGTAAGAATCCACGAACCTGCGTACTTTGGCATAACTTTTGTTGTAGGAAACATATGGCTTAGTATCATATTCTTCTGCAACGGCGACAACGTACCGATATACTTTTCAATATTCTTAACAGATTCTTTGGGGTGGTAATATATGTGGTTTTCGTCGTGTTTTTCGGTATACCACTCGTAAAGATAAAAATCGTGAAGAAGTGCGGCACGCACGATTTCATGTTCTTTCTGAACAGACAGTTTTTCGCAAACTTTCAGCACGTTGTAAGATACATACACACTGTGAAAATGCGTGCTTACTTCCCTGTGATGATGATATTTATTCATACTTCTGACAAGGTCGTTGCGAAGTAAATCACCTGTAAGTTCAATGTATCTGTCTATGTATTTCTGTTCTTTTTGTATATTCATTTTATATCCCTTATTCCTTAGTACACTTATTATATATTAATGGACTAAGGTTGTAAATATACATACTAAAAACTTTATCTTAAATTAATAAACAGTCCGGCTAAGCCGAACTGTTTAATTTATAACCCGAAGCTCACAGTAAGAGCTTCATTTACTTTTCCCATATCGCTTGTGTCGAGAGTACCCATTTTTTCTCTCAGACGCTTCTTATCGATGGTTCTGACCTGCTCAAGCAGTACAACGCTGTCTTTGGCAAGTCCGCAGTCCTTGGCGTCAACCTCAATATGAGTGGGCAGGTTGTTTTTATCCTGCCTTGAGGTTATGGCAGCAGCGATTACTGTCGGTGAAAATTTGTTGCCCACATCGTTCTGAACAATCAGTACGGGTCTGACACCGCCCTGCTCCGAACCTACCACAGGACTTAAGTCGGCGTAAAAAATATCGCCACGCTTCACATACATTTTTATCACCCAATAAATAGTCTACATTTATATATTTACCAATAAAACGCATTTTTAAACATCCTATTTTATTATATTCTGCATTATTTATTGGGTGATATTGCAAAGCTTATCAGTCGATTTTCGGGAGTTTTGCAGCGTAAGCAGCAAGTTCTTCGTCAGAAGGAATGTAATCGTCCATCTTACCGTCATGATACTTTTCGTATGCTACCATATCAAAGTAGCCCGTACCTGTAAGACCGAATACGATGGTTTTTTCTTCGCCTGTTTCTTTGCACTTAAGTGCCTCGTCAATTGCAACACGGATTGCGTGCGAACTTTCGGGAGCAGGAAGTATGCCTTCAACACGTGCAAACTCTTCAGCAGCCTCAAATACTTTAGTCTGCTCAACAGATACAGCCTCCATAAGACCGTCATCATAAAGCTGAGAAAGTACAGGGCTCATACCGTGGTAACGAAGTCCGCCTGCGTGGTTTGCTGACGGAATGAAGTCGGAACCAAGCGTGTACATCTTTGCAAGCGGGCAAACCATACCGGTATCTGCAAAATCGTAAGCAAACTTACCACGTGTAAAGCTCGGGCAGGACGCAGGTTCAACAGCGATGATTCTGTAATCTGCTTCGCCACGGAGTTTTTCGCCCATAAACGGCGAGATAAGTCCGCCGAGATTTGAGCCGCCGCCTGCACAGCCGATAATAATATCGGGTTTGATGTTGTATTTATCAAGGGCAGCCTTTGTTTCAAGACCGATAACAGACTGATGAAGAAGTACCTGATTAAGAACTGAACCAAGTACATAGCGATAACCCGGATTCTTAACTGCAACCTCAACAGCTTCTGAAATTGCACAGCCGAGAGAACCTGTTGTACCCGGATGTTCTGCGTTAATCTTTTTACCTATTTCGGTTTCCATTGAAGGCGAAGGCGTTACAGACGCACCGTAAACACGCATAACCTCACGTCTGAACGGCTTTTGCTCATACGATACTTTAACCATATAAACCTTACAGTCAAGGTTAAGATACGAACAAGCCATTGAAAGAGCTGTACCCCACTGGCCTGCACCCGTTTCTGTTGTTACGCCTTTGAGTCCCTGCTTTTTAGCATAGTAAGCCTGAGCGATTGCTGAGTTAAGTTTGTGTGAGCCGCTCGTGTTGTTACCCTCAAATTTGTAATAAATCTTTGCAGGCGTACCGAGTTTTTCCTCAAGACAATATGCTCTTACAAGAGGTGACGGACGGTACATTTTGTAAAAATCACGGATTTCCTGCGGGATTTCTACGTAAGCAGTGTCGTTGTCGAGTTCCTGCTGCACAAGTTCATCACAGAACACGCCGCCAAGTTCTTCTGCCGTCATTGGCTGGTGTGTGCCGGGGTTGAGAAGCGGAGCAGGTTTGTTCTTCATATCCGCACGAACATTGTACCATGCTTTTGGCATCTCGTTTTCTTCAAGATAAATTTTGTAGGGAATTTTCTTTTCTTCTGCCATTGTTTTGTCCTCCTTAATAATAATATTTGTATGGCATTTTCTTCGGGACAAAACAAAAAAGTCCTGTCCCAACTGCTGGGACAGGACATTAAATTCCTGTGGTGCCACCCGGCTTGACGAATACTCGCCCACTCTGTGCATATCTGTCAATATGCTGACTCTTGGTTACGGAAGTCTGCCGTCTCGCTTACTTTTTATTCAGCTCGCCCTCAGGAGTCCATTCATCATTCTGCTTATCGCCGCAATCACACCGCCTGCGACTCTCTTTGGATAAGTATAGAATAATTACTTACTCTCCCTCATCGGTTTAAACGAATTATAATACAATCGGTATGCGTTTGTCAAGTTTTTTTGCAAAAAAACTGAAAATTATTTTTTAAGTCTGATAACATTCCACGAAAAAGGTTCAAGATGAGCAGTCATAATTCTGCCGTCAACAAGTGGCAGTTCGTTGCTATGCGGATGTACGCTTTCGCACTCAAATGAGTTTTCTGTGTCCTTAGCATAGCCGTCCATAGAGATGAATTCAAACGGTTTGTAGCCTTCAAAATCCATAAGATTCACCGTGAGTTCCTGTGAATCGTCGAGCGACTTGTTAACCACAAAGACAGTAAGAGTTTCGTTTTCCTCATCAAGTGTTGCAACTGACTCAACATACGGAACGTCGGTATACTCTTTGCAATCGTATTTATCACAGGTGATAATAGGATTGAGTGCAACGCCTCTGCCGAAGTTTGAAAGATGCTCAAACGGATAGTAGATTGTCTGTCTGAATACTCCGCCTCCTGTTTTGGTGAATATGGGGGCAATTACATTTACAAGCTGTGCAAGGCAGGCAATCTTAATTCTGTCGCAGTGGCGAAGAAGTGTTATCAGCATTGAGCCTACAAGCAATGCGTCCTCGAAGTTATAAATATCTTCAAGTCTCGGAGGAGAATAACTCCACCTCTCGTAAGGTGCATTATCGCTGTGATACCACACATTCCACTCGTCAAACGAAAGATTGATTGTTTTGTTGCTGCGTTTTTTTGCCTTTATGTAGTCGCAGACGCAGATTACCGAATAGATAAACTCTTCGAGTTCAACAGTGCGTGCAAGGAACGTTGGAGTGTCCCCCGCTCTGTTTTCGTAGTACTGGTGAAGCGACACGTAGTCGATACTGTCATAGGCAATATCAAGCGACTGTGCCTCCCACTCACCGAAGGTTGGCGAATTACGGCTTGAAGAACCGCAAAGCACAGTTTCGATAGTGTTATCTGTCCACTTCATCATCTTAGAAGCTTCGTTTGCGAGTTTACCGTAGTCAACAGCAGTCTTGGCACCCATCTGCCATCTGCCGTCCATTTCGTTGCCGAGGCACCAGAGTTTAACTCCCCAAGGTTCATAGTAGCCGTGCGACTTACGCAAATCAGACCACGCAGAATTACCCTTGTGATTCATATACTCTACAAGATTTCTTGCCTCGTCAGCACCCCTTGTACCGAGATTGACAGCCATCATACATTCAGCGTTTGCCTTTTTGCACCACTTCATAAACTCGTTGGTGCCAAAGGTATTCGGTTCAGTGGTACCCCAAGCCAAATCAAGACGGTTGGGGCGTTTTTCAACAGGGCCTACACCGTCTTCCCAATTGTAACCCGAAACGAAGTTGCCGCCCGGATAACGTACAATCGGAACATTAAGTTCACGAACAAGCTCAATTACGTCTGTTCTGAAACCGTCTGAATCTGCAGACGGGTGGTCGGGTTCGTAGATTCCGCCGTATACCGCTCTGCCGAGATGTTCGATAAAAGAGCCGTATATTCTTTTATCTATTTTGCCGATTTTGAATTCCTTTGCAAGCGTGATTTTTGATTTCATATTACTGAACTGCCTTTCTGCCGATTAAAACCGACTTGTTACAAAACCTGTAGGGTGATACTTTATAATAATACTTCTTTGAAGTTTTATCGGTAAATGAAAGTTTATTTCTGTTTTTAACGGTTGCAACAAGGGTAAAAGCACCGTTTTTCTTTGCGGAGCGGTAAACGTAATAACCGCTCGCCGTGGCGGACTTTTGCCACTTTACAACGTTATTCTTTTTGTTGTTTTTTACTGTAACTTTGCCCTTGATTGAAGGCAGAGCCTGATTTTTACCCGAAATACAGATTGTCCCCTTGCCGTTTGCTGCAAATGAATTTGTGTGGCTGATTACAGCGTTTGACTTGCCATATACAATTAAACCGTAATTCTTTGTGTTTTTGACAGTGTTGGTGCCGAAAGTGTTAGTTAAAGAATCGGCGTGAAGTGATATGCCGTTGTCGAAATTACCGCTGATTTTATTGTCTGTAATCTTGTTCTTGTTACAGTGGTAAAGCATTACTGCATTGGTGTTTTTCTTAGTGGCGGCTGTTTTGGTAATCTTATTAGACTTTATTTGCGAAGAGTTTACATATTTGCACTCAATACCTACCGACGCTTTATGACCGAGGTTTACAGTGTTTTTTAAAACAGTTACATTGTTTGCAAAGTACTTTCCTGCTTTGAGTCCTGTAGATTCAGACGTTGCGGCAGAAAGAACTCCGCCGTAAACGCCAATGCCGCAACTTTGTGCATAACCGGCATTTTTGCTGACGGTAATACTGTTACCCGAAATAACGGAATTTGTATTGGTTATTATTTTTTTACTTGCACTGCTGCTGTATGGCATCCAGAGTTTTGAAGTGAGATTTTTGGTTGGATACTCCTCAAAGAATATGCCGACAGACGCACCGTTAATAATGTTGTTTTTAATCTGTGAATTTGTGTAATTAAATGTGCAGATAGCCTTATCGGTAATATTAGTAAAAGTATTATTAATTATTTTTATATTGTCAAAATAACTGCCCACAACGCCGGAACGTGTACCTACCCCTGAAAAGACATCGGTAAACGTGCAATTCTTTACAGTGATGTTTTTGCACGGAGTGTCGTCAAGAAGTTGGTATCCTTTAAAATGCTGACTGCTGTGTACGGGGTCAATCTGCACAGCCTCACCGCTTGTGTTCTTGCTGCGTTTGTAGCCGGTAAGCGTTATGTTATCAAGCGTCATATTGCTTGCAGCACCGATTTCAATATGATGTGAGTCATACACATTCTTTACAGTCATATTTTTAAGCGTAACTTTATTGCAGTGTGCAAAACGGATACAGCAGGTTGTCTGAGTGAAACTGTTATCCCACACTCCGCCGTTTATTATTATGTTATTGTAGCCGTTGTAACCGCTGTTAACATCGTTTTGCGTGCCGGATTTAATCATACTGCCTGACGAAAAATCACGCACCAGAACAGTGTCTGCTTTAAGATTCAGCGTAGTGTTGCTATAAATGTGCAGACCTGTTTTCATAACATAAGTACCCGAAGGCACATTAACTGTCAGATGCCCCCAGATGCCGTACTTTTCGTATTTAAGTGCCTCTTCAATAACAGAGGCAGGGTTTTCTTCTAACTCTGCCTTTGTTAAAGTTATTACTACATTTTGGTCGGCGTCGGATGCGTACACTGTAATCGCCGAAGATAAAACTACGGCAAAGGCAAGCAGTACCGACACTGCCTTTCTGATTATCTTGTGAATTTTCTGAACACCTTTTTTCCTTTTTTAATAACAATGCCGCCGTCAAGCTGCTCAGCGGATACAGCAAAGAACGGGTCGCTGATTTTTTTACCGTCAACGCTGATGCCGCCCTGCTGAATAAGACGTCTGCCCTCACCGTTTGATTTAATCATCTCAGCCTTAATCATCATTGCAAGAACAGTGATTTTGCCGTCCTCAAGGTCTGCGTCTTCAATAACGGTCTGTGGCATATTGGAATCGTCAGAGCCGCCTGCAAAAAGTGCTCTTGCGGCAGTCTGTGCCTTCTGTGCCTCTTCCTCGCCGTGTACGAGTTTGGTAAGCTCAAAAGCAAGAATTTCTTTTGCCTTGTTGAGTTCGCTGCCCTGCCATGAATCCATCTTTCTGATTTCTTCCATAGGCAAGAAAGTGAGCATTCTGATGCACTTGAGAACGTCTGCGTCCTCAACGTTACGCCAGTACTGATAGAAATCGTAAGGACTTGTTTTGTTTGCGTCAAGCCATACAGCGTTACCTGCGGTTTTGCCCATCTTCTTACCGTTTGAATCGGTGAGAAGGGTGATGGTCATTGCGTGTGCGTCTTTGCCGAGCTTTTTACGGATAAGTTCTGTTCCGCCAAGCATATTGCTCCACTGGTCGTCACCGCCGAACTGCATATTGCAGTCGTAATGCTGGAAGAGATAGTAGAAATCGTAGCTCTGCATAATCATATAGTTGAATTCAAAGAACGAAAGACCTTTTTCCATTCTCTGCTTATAGCACTCTGCCCGCAGCATATTGTTTACGGAAAAGCAAGCACCGACCTCTCTGAGAACGTCAACGTAATTAAGGTCAAGAAGCCAGTCAGCATTATTAACCATCTGTGCCTTGCCTTCACCGAACTCTATAAAACGTTCCATCTGCTTTTTAAAGCATTCTGCATTATGGTCGATGTCCTCACGGGTAAGCATTTTACGCATATCTGTTCTGCCCGACGGGTCGCCAATCATAGTTGTGCCGCCGCCAATAAGAGCAATTGGCTGATTTCCTGCCATCTGCAGACGTTTCATAAGAGTAAGAGCCATAAAATGTCCTGCGGTAAGGCTGTCTGCCGTACAGTCAAAACCGATGTAAAACTTTGCCTTACCTGCGTTTACCATTTCACGGATTTCTTCCTCGTTTGTAACCTGAGCAATAAGTCCTCTTTCAACAAGTTCTTCATATACTCCCATTTATATATCCTCCAAATTTGTGTTTTTTTCACTTAAAAGTTCCTCTGCGGACTGCAGAAGATTATCGGTTATTTCAAGACCACCCATAATACGGGCAAGTTCGTATTTTCTTTCGTCAAAGCCAAGAACGTCAACCTTTGTGAATGTTCTGTCGTTATTATACTCTTTGGAAATAAGCAGATGCGTATCCGCAACCGAGGCTATCTGAGCAGAGTGGGTAACGCATATAACCTGAGTATGCTCGCTGACCGCCCTGAGTTTAAGACCGATTTTGCGGCTTGCCCGTCCGCTGACCCCTGTGTCGATTTCGTCAAAAATCAGAGTGTCAACGCAGTCGTTCTTTGCAATGATGTTTTTGATTGCAAGCATAATACGTGAAAGTTCACCGCCCGAAGCAATCTTTGCAAGCGGTTTGGGCGGTTCGCCCGGGTTGGTTGAAATAAGAAATTCAATTGTATCGTAACCGCTTGAAGAAAGCTTGCCCTTTTCAAAACTTACAACAAAGCGGATTTTAGGCATATCAAGGAACTGAAGCTGTTCTTTAACGTCACTTTCAAGTTTTCTTGCTAACTTGTAACGGTAGTCGCTGAGTTCGTTTGCAGCTTTAAGTGTGGCGTCGTAAGCAGCGTCATACTCAGTATTGAGCCGTGCGATTTCTTCGTCTGAATTTACGATAGAATCCCGTTCGTGCTGTGCGTTTTCAAGATAGCCGAGCATATCCTCCTCGGTCTCACCGTACTTTGTGCCGAGTCGGTACAGAAGGTCGAGCCTTTCCTCAATCTTTTCGAGTTCGTCCTCTGAAAAATCGAGTTCACCGAGAGTGTTTTGTGCCTCGTCTTTAAGTTGTTCTGTCGTATCGGTAAGCGTATCGAGAAGCGACGACAGTTTTTGCATATTTGTGCCGCTTGTATTTACAGCCGAGAGTTCTTTTTGCAGGGTTGAGAACACATTGAATATTCCCTCAGTATCATCATCGCCGTTAACTGTGCCCACAATAAGCTGCATAACGTCCGACACTGAGCGGGAATTCATAACAAGGTTTCGCCTTTGCTGAAGCTGTTCCCTCTCGCCGATTTTTATGTCAGCATCGGTAAGTTCTTTAATCTGATAATCAAGCAGTTCAAGACGCCTATCCTTCGTATCTGCATCAGAAGTAAGAACTTTAAGCCTTTTTCTTATTGCAACAAGTTCACGGAAAGCCTCCTTATAACGTTCCAAATAGCTTTTATCGTCGCCTGTTAAGTCAAGAAAATAACAATGGAACTCAGGATTCAGCAGCTGCTGTGAGTCGTGCTGTCCGTGAATATTAACAAGTCTGTCGCCTATTTGCCTGAGCATTGATACCGTGCAGGGCTTACCGTTAATGCGGCACACCGATTTTCCCTGTGAAGATATTTTTCTTGAAATAATAAGCGAAGCGTCGTCTTCGTCCGCAAGACCGAGTTCACGTGAAAGCTCCATAACTTCACCGTTAACATCGTCAAAAACAGCCGACACTTCAGCATTTTCGGCTCCGTGACGCACGAGTTCTTTTGACGTTCTTGCACCGAGAACGGCGTAAATTGCGTCGACTAATATAGATTTACCTGCACCGGTTTCACCCGTCAGGATGTTGAGGCCTTCACCGAACTCCACCTGCACATGTTCAAGCAGGG
>SVQF01000038.1 GCA_015065445.1 Oscillospiraceae bacterium
TGGCAGTACTTCACACCGTCAACCTCATAGTAACGCTGGTAGTCGCCGCTTGTAACAACCGAGGTGTCCGTTAAGGTGAGCGTGTCAACCTCAGTGGCTGAGTCAGGGTCGGGGTTTTCTATCTGAATATTCCACTTGGAGCCGTCGGGTTTTAACCCCCACGCCGTTACGTTGCCGCCGAGGTTCAACATTGCACTTTCCCACAGATTTGCTGAGGCGTACTCTTTGAGTTTCTGTGCCGCATAGCCCTTTGCAATCGCACCAACATCAAGCTTCAGCTTGCTGTCTGCAAAGCTGACAGTCTGTGCCGCCCCGTCAATAACAAGGTCGTTTATGTCGGTGTGTTTTGCAGCGTCTTTAAGCAGCGTCATATCGGGCAGCTGTTTGCCTTCCTCACGGTATTCATGCCATATTTCCAGCACGCCGCCAAGACAGATGTTTACAGCCCCGTTTGTTTTGCCGTAAACCTCTTTGCCGAAAAGCAGCAGGTCAATAGTTTTTTTGTCCGCCTTAACAGGGGAGTCAGCCGCCTTTTCGTTTATGTCTTTAAGGCTGACAACGCCTTTGTGCGAGTCATAAATATCGTACAGGTTGTTGTACTCAATAAGTTCGTCGTGCAGCATTTCGCAGTGCCGCTCAAACGTATTGCTGTCGGTGTCGTAAGCCACAACGGTAGACACCGTATCAAATGCGTCAATAAAAGTTTTTTCAAAGCGTTTTAACCCTCTGCCGCAGGAGCAGAGGGTTAACGTTAATGATATGCATATTGTTAAAGAGATTACTCTTTTCATATGTAATTCCTAATAGATATAGACTCAAGGTTCAAAACCTCGGTGCCGGGTGCTGAAATATTAGCCGCAGGCTAATATTTCTTAATAATCTTAACAGGACATTTTTCTGCACAGAGTCCGCAGGCGGTACATTTGCTCTGGTCGATTTTAGCAATATTGTTTTCAAAAATAATTGCGTCGCTCGGGCAGTTTCTTGCACACATACCGCAGCCTATACAACCTGCTGTGCAGGCGTTTTTAACGTCTTTACCACGTGAGCAGGAAGAACACTGCACACGGTATTTCGCCTTTGCGGGAATAATCTCTATAAGGTCGTGCGGACAAGCCTTCAAGCACTTGCCGCAGGCGATACAGAGCTTTTCATCAACAACAGCCTTTTTGTTTATAATACGGATTGCTCCCTGGTCGCACGCCTTAACGCAGGTGCCGAAACCGAGGCAACCGTACTTACACGCATACGGGCTTGAACCCGGCATTTTTGCAGCGTAAAGACAACTGTCAATGCCAAAGTAGTTGTAGTCGCTCTCACGCTTTTCGCTCGTGCCGTCACATTTTACGTATGCAACCTTGCGTTCCATTTCGCCGACTTCCTGACCCATAATTGCAGCAATCTTCTGTGCAACAGGCATTCCGCCGACGGGGCAGCCGCTTACGGGAGCCTCGCCGCTTGCGATTGCTTTTGCAAGGGCATCGCAGCCTGCGTATCCGCAGCCGCCGCAGTTTGAACCGGGCAGTTCCTCACGCACTGCAATCTCTTTTTCGTCAACGTCAATATGAAATACTTTTTCTGCAATACTGAGTACCACGCCGATAATAATACCGATTATGCACAGCACAACAACTGCAGTAATAATAGCACTTGTATTCACTTAGGCACCTCCTTACGCAATTGCACTCAGGGCACTGAAGCCGTAGAATGCAATAGACATCAGACATGCGGTCATAAGTACCGCAGGTGTGCCTCTGAATGATTTTGGAAAGTCGTTGAGTTCCGACCTCTCACGAATACCTGCCATAATAACAATTGCGATGCAGAATCCCACAGCGGTGCCAAAACCTGTTATAACGCTTTCGAGGAAACCGAGTTCGTTCTGTACGTTGGTAAGTGCAACACCGAGTACTGCACAGTTTGTGGTAATCAGCGGAAGGAACACGCCGAGTGCTTTGTAAAGCGACGGCGACGTCTTTTTAAGGAACAGTTCAACAAGCTGAACAAGAAAAGCGATTACCATAATAAACGCAATTGTTTTGAGATATGTAAGGTCATACTTTACAAGCACGTGGTCGTAAAGCAGGCTCGATACCGCAGAAGCGATTGTAATAACAAATATTACCGCACCGCCCATACCTGCTGCGGTCTTAACGTTCCTTGAAACGCCGAGGAACGGACAGATTCCGAGGAACTGGCTGAGCACTACGTTGTTAATGAGTGCGGTGGTGATAAGTACTAAAAACAGATTAGACATTAGTCTCCACCTCCTCATCGTTTTCTTTTACGTGGCGGTTTGCACCCTTGAGCTTTAGTTTGTTCTGCAAAGCACAGAGCAGCGAAAGAATAAAGAATGCACCGGGTGCCATTACGAATATCGAAATCGGCTCGTATTTTGCAGGCATAACCTGAGCACCGAAAACGGTGCCGTTACCAATAAGTTCACGCACAAGACCGATGATTGTGAGTCCGAGCGTAAAGCCGAGACCTATGCCTATGCCGTCAAAGATTGAAAGCACGGGTCCGTTTTTTGATGCGTAAGATTCCGCTCTGCCGAGGATGATACAGTTAACAACGATAAGCGGAATGTAAATACCAAGGCTGTCGTAAAGCGATGTAACGTATGCGTGCATAAGAAGTTCTACAATTGTTACAAACGAAGCGATGATAATAATGTAAATCGGTACTCTTACGCTGTCGGGAATAACTTTCCTCAGCAGCGAAATAAGTAAGTTCGACATAATCAGAACAACCATTGTGGCAAGTCCCATACCGAGTCCGTTTTTTGCACTCGTGGTAACCGCAAGAGTAGGGCACATACCGAGCATAAGAACAAAGGTCGGGTTTTCTTTGATGATGCCGTTATACAGTCTTTCAATTGCTCCCTTCATCTTATCACTCTCCCTTCAGACAAGCGTTGTAAAACGCTGTTGCGGCGTTGGTTGCCTCTGTAACTGCATTGGTGGTAATTGTCGCACCGCTGAGTGCGTCAATCTGATTGCCTTTTGCACCGCCGCCTTTTACAAATTCAACAGGCTCGTTTGCCGTTTTGCCTTCAAACTGTTTTGCAAACGCAGGGTCCTCTTTTGCCTTGGCACCAAGTCCTGCGGTTTCGCTGTGCTTGATTACGTTAAAACCGATTATATTGCCGTTTTCGTCAATACCGAGTGCAATCTGGATTTCGCCGCCGTAACCGCTCTTTGAAGTTGAAGCTATTACGTAGCCGAGGTCGTTTGCACCGTCGGTCGCTTTCATAACGTGATTTATTTCGCAAGTCGTTATGCCTGCTGCGTCAAGTGCCTTTTTGCTGTTTGACGCTATTTCGTCCTCGGTCATTACCTCTTTAAAATCCTTTGCCTCGGTAAAAACCTGACGGTATACTTCATTACGTGCGTTGATTTCCGCCTGGTCAATCGGCTCTTTTGTAATCTGATAAACCACTGCGAGCAGCAGCACCGACACAAGCGTGATTATAAATATAGAGAGGACGTTTTTGAGTGTGCTTGATTTCTTACTGCTCATTTGTTTTGCCTCCTCTCTTTCTTTGCGGACTGAAAGGCAGGAATGCCGAAATGCTCTTTTCGCCGCCGAACGGTCGCTGGAGCGAAATTCTCTGCTCTGCACCGAACGGTCTCGGCACTGTAAACTTTTCAATAAGCGGTACAAGAAGGTTGCCGATTATGATTGCGTACGACACGCCTTCTGCTGTTGAGCCAAGAGTTCTGAACAGTGCTGTGAGCAGACCGATTATCAGTCCGAACACAACTTTGCCCTTGTTTGTAATCGGGCTTGTTGCGTAGTCAGTTGCCATAAATACCGCACCTGCGAGGAGTCCGCCCGACATAAGTTCGCCGAGCAGGTAGTTTGCAGTTACGCCCTCGCCGCCGATAAGTCTTATAATTGTGATAAATGCGATAGTCGATACAACGTATGTACAGGGGATTGACGGTGTGATTACCTTGCGTGCAACAAGATAAACAAAGCCCACAAGTATTGCCACTGCCGAAACCTCGCCTATACAACCGGGATGCGTTCCGATGAAAAGCTGCATTAAATCAACGGTTTTGCCGTCTTTAAGAGCAGCAAGCGGAGTAGCCGATGTTGTGCCGTCTATGGCAAAATTCGTCATTCTTCCCGTGAACGAAATCATCAGGAAACATCTGCCTGCAAGTGCAGGGTTCATAAAGTTCTGTCCTAATCCGCCGAACAGCAACTTAACGGGGATAATGGCAAATGCCGAACCGAGCACAGCCATCCACCACGTAGCAGTCGGCGGCAGGTTAAGTGCAAGAATGAGTCCCGTAACAACGGCACTGTAATCAAAAACGGTAATCGGCTTTTTCATTAAAAACTCAAATATAGCTTCGCTTGCCATTGCACTTGCCACGCAAACCGCAACAAGCATAAATGCGTTCCAGCCGAAGTAGATAATGCCAAAAAGCATAGTCGGTGCGAGTGCTATAACCACGTCACGCATTACCGTTCTTGTAGAAGTTTTAGCCCTTACGTGAGGGGAAACCGAAACGTTATACATTATTTACCCCTCCTTTGCCTTTGCTTTTGCAGCGGCTTCACGCAGCTGCTGTTTGCCGAGTTTGAACATCTGGGTAAGCGGAATTTTCGCCGGGCAGCCGTATGAACAGCAGCCGCACTCAATACATTCCATACCGCCGATTTTTTCAAATCTCTCAATATCGTTTGCTTTTATACTTCTGCCCATCATCTGCGGAACAAGAGTTTGCGGACATACCGCAACACAGCGACCGCAGTGAATGCAGGCAGTTTCAATCTTTGCAGCCTCTTCAACGTCGTCTTTGCTCATAGCGAGGATTGACGAAGAGGTCTTGATAACAGGAACGTCAAGCGTACTCATTGCCATACCCATCATAGGTCCGCCCGAGATAAACTTTACAACGCTGTCCTTTGCACCGCCGCACTGCTCAAGCAGATAACTGTGGCTTATGCCGAGCGGAACGTCAACGTTCTGCGGCTCGTTAACTGCATCGCCCGTGATTGTCATAACCTTATGTATCAGCGGCATATTCATATAAACCGCTTCATAAATAGCATAGCAACTTGCAGTGTTTACAACGACTACGCCCTTGTCGGCAGGAAGCATCTTGGCGTTGATTTTTCTGCCCGTTACAGCGTAGATAAGCTGACGTTCGCCACCCTGGGGATACTTGGTCTTCAGCTTGCAGGTATCAATTCTGTCGTCAATACGTGCCATACGCTCCATAACGTCAAGTGCGTCCGTCTTATTATCCTCAATGCCGATTATTGCGTGAGCCTTTGGCAGAACTTTCAGCAGTGCCTGAATACCTCTGATAATCTGCTCGGGACGTTCCATCATAAGTCGGTAGTCGGATGTGAGATACGGTTCGCACTCCGCACCGTTAATAATCAGATAATCGATATCTTCGGCGTTCTTGGGCGAAATCTTTACGCCCGTCGGGAATCCCGCACCGCCAAGACCGACAATACCTGCGTTTTTGATTATTCCCACAACTTCATCTGCGGTCATAGCGTCAACATCATTTTCGTAACCGAAATTGTCGGTGGTTTCAAACTCACCTTCGGTATCAGCCTCAACAATAATGCTGTCAACCATTGCACCGCTGACCACAAGGCGTTTTTCTATACTCTTGACCGTACCCGAAACGGACGAGTAAACAGGCACCGAAATAAATCCTCCCGCCTCAGCAATCATCTGACCTTTAAGCACTCTGTCGCCCTTTTGTACAAGCGGCTTTGCAGGTGCTCCAATGTGCTGGCTGAGCGGAAAAACCATTATGTTTTCAGCAGGAATATTCCTTATCGGAACATCTTTTGAAAACTCTTTTCCACCCTTGGGATGCACGCCTCTTCTAAATGTTCTTTTAACACCCATAAGAGTCTCTCCTCTTCCTAAATTTATAATTTTCATTTACAAATAATCATTATAACATAATAATGGTCTATAGGCAAGTGATACTATTTTAACAATCTTTGGCAGCTTCGCTGCAGGCTCAAGACTCAAGACTCAAGGGGGGGAGAATAACACCCCCCATTCAGTAGTACAACCAATAATTATAATTGGGAGTGGGCAACGCCCACCATTAATTCATAATTTCAGGCGGATGCTATTCGCCTTACAAAGACTAATTAAAAAAGACTGTCTTAAGACAGTCTTTTCTCCATAGCAATATGAGGGCAGTACTGGTCAAAGTATTCCTCACCGTAGGGTGTGTAACCGATTGCCTTATAAAATCCGCTTGCACGTACCTGTGCCGAAAGTGTAACTCTGTCAGCCCCCTGTTTTTTTAGCTCTTCCTCGGCAAAAAGCATTATTCTTTCGCCAAGGTGCTGCCCCCTGTATTCTTTAAGAATTGCAACCCTGCCTATGTGGTAGGCGTTCTCTCTTTTATCAAAAAATGCCCTTGCACAGCCGATGGGTTTATCACCGTCAAAAAGCACAAAATGCGTTGCGGTGCAGTCGGTTTCGTCAAACTCGTCAACAAATTTCTGCTCGTCAACAAACACCGTCTGACGAACGTATTTAGCCTCGTTTGGACAGCCGTTTTTGTAAACTTTAATCTTCATTTTCAGCGTTCTTCCTCTTCATACGGTCGTTAACGGCAAACAGTATTTCGTCGAGGTCGAGATTGTGTACCGTGCACGCCTGCTCAAGCGTTTCGCTCACAGCCGACGGACAGCCGAGGCAGTGCATACCGTGACTTGCAAGCAGGTCAGCCATACCTTCGTCAAGTGCAAGTACATCGTGAACGGTGGTGTCCGCAGTGGCGTAAGCGGTGCCGTTTTTTCCTTTTTGCGACCTTGTACTCATCCAGTTTGCAACAAAAACAATGCCGAGTATCACAGCCAAAAGTATAACATATTTAATCATTTTTAACCCTCAAACGGAACCACGTCTTTAACAGCCTCTTTCGGCGTGATAATTACGTCGCCGTTATCAATGTCAATAAGAATATACCTGTCGTTACCCATACCGAGTTCTTTCATATAACTGAGCTGACGGTGACCGTGACGGCTCTGAATTCGCTCAACAAGGTCGGCGTGGTCCTTTTCATCAAGTGCGTAAACCAGGTCAATCGACGCAGCGTCTGCAGCAAGAATATCAGTTGACGCAGCAATGCCTATATTTGGCGTAACAACGGGCATTGCGGCACATCCTTCGCAGTCGCACGAAACCGACATATTGCGAAGCACATTTATAAATGTTATGTGGCGTCCGAAGTAGTCGCAGGTTGCTTTTGACGACTCGGCAATACGCTCCATCAGTTCTTCTTCGGCGATGCTCCACATATCGTCGCTGCCCTTGGCGGTGTGAATCATTTTTTTACCTATTCTGCCGTCGGCACAGCCTATGCCGATGTTTTTGTTTGAACCGCCAAAACCGCCCATCATATGACCTTTAAAGTGTGTGAGAACAAGCAGTGAATCGTAATTTTTGATGTTTTTACCCATCACCATTTCGTCAAACCACTTGCCGTCTTTTACAGGCAGAGCAACGGTGCCGTCCTCATCCATAATATCAACCGGGCAAAAGGTCCAGCCGTTTACTTTTAAAGTTTCACGGTGCTGCTCTGTGGTGTAGCGGTCGCCTTCGTAATACGTGTTTGTCTCAACAATATTTGCACCGGGCAGTTGCTTTTCAATAAGGTGCTTTACCCACTCACGGGGGATAATATTCGGACCGTTTTTCTCGCCCGTGTGGAGTTTTATTCCAACTTTTCCCGTAATGTTGCCGCACACTTTTTTGTAGATTTTTTCAAGTCCTTCGGGCGACAAATCTCTTGTGAAATATACAATTGATTCGTTGCCGCTTCTCTCTTCCATAGGCACATATCTGTTACCGCCCGTGCCGGGTACCTTTATTCTTAAATCCATTATTTTTTCTCTCTTTCTTTTTTTCTTTTAAACTTTTTCACTCTGCGTTCAAAAACATAGTCAATTATTCCGAAAACGCCTGTGATAACAAAAACTACTGCAAATATTATCAACGCACCGCAGGCAATATCGGTCATATAGTGAGCCCCACGCATCAACCGTGAAATTCCCACCGAAAGCGTATAACCTAAACTAAGCACAAATGCAGGTATAAACAGCTTTTTGCCGTCTTTAAGCCTTGATGCAAGCATGGGCAACAACATACTGTACGCCGCTGCAGCTGTGTGACCCGACGGAAACGAGTCGGACGAACTGAATATTCCGTAGTCGTTACCTACTTTGTTCCACGGAGTATACGCAAAATACATCGAGTCGTTCGCCCACTCTTTTTTGAGTACGCTGTCACCGATTTGGGTATATCCCTGCGGATTTGTCAGCGAATGCGAATACGCCACCATTTCACGAAAACGCACTCTGTGAAAATGTACTTTAAGTTCCGAAATAATGCGGTATCCTAAAAGTGATACCAACCCAACAAAAGCCATCAGTTCAAATACTTTCAGCTGTTCTTTGTCGATTCTGCTCAGCAGGAACACAAGTAACGCCACAACTGCCGCTCTTGCAAGTGTCCACAACAGTACCGCAAAGAATTTTGGCTTGCCGCCGGCAACCATAAGTTCCTGTATATTACCGCCCTTTGCAGCACGCATTATATAATTTAAAAACGTGTTGCTGCCGTCATATGCACCCCATATGAACCCCAGATATATAATATGATGTAATATAAAACTGATTTTTTTAATTATATTATTACTACGTATTTTGCCAAAGACAGGCACAATTGCCTCAACTATATCCGCAGCCTCATCTGGCTTACGGTATGCGGCAATCAGCACGCAAAACGCAAAAAGCTGTATCGAGAAATACGGCAGCATTCCGTAGTTTTCAAGAAAAATTGCAAATTTGTTTTCGTAGTTAAACATCATTTTGTCAATTTCGAGGTCGTGTCCCGTACCCCATATCATAAGTGCTGCAAAAACCGCTATATATAATAGGTACATAGGTACACGCATTGACGCAGGTGCTTTTATCCGTCTGTCCAAAACCTCACCTCCTGATACATTGCTATATATTATAACATTAATTATATTTCAAATCAATTGCACTAAATAAAAAAATATGATATAATAAATGCTAAACTCACTGCTTGTGCAGTGCAGGGTTTAAAAGTTTTAGTCTGAATTATATTATGAGGTACAGATATGATAGCATATGAACAGGTAGAAGAATATATGAAAGAAGTCGGGCTTAAGTATATTAAGAACGGCAATGATTTTATTGCAGGACTTGCATTTAAAACCGACAAGCAGTACGCTCAGGATATGGCGTACGAACTCAACTCACGTGGTGAGGGCGCCCCTGTGGATAACGCACATTTTTACGAACTCAAAAACAGGTCGCTCGACGGTTCAATTTATGTGTCGGCAGCGTTTGACGGCGGAGTGTTCCGCCATATCGGCAATCTTGTTATTGACAATGCCGATATGTTTTCGGGTGACGTGCTTGACCTTTGCTGCGACTGCGGTATTGTTACCTGCTTTATGGCAAGGCAGTTTCCCGACAGCCACTTTACAGGTATAGACATCAACGAAGGTGCAATAAAAAATGCAAAAGAACTTGCCGAAAGACTCGGCGTGACAAATGCCGAATTCATCTGTGCAGACGTGTTTGAACTTGACCTCGGCAAGAAATATAACTGCGTAACGTCTTTCCGTTCGCTGCTTGATGCCTGTGAACTTAAAACGCAGGGGCTCAACTTTGTAGGTTACAGACCCGACAGAGAAGATACATACAAAAACGCATTCCTCGATTTTGCAAGGATAATTGAAAAGCATCTTGCCGAAGACGGTAACGTTATCAGTGTAGAAAGATACACAGCGGAGTACGGATGGCTCGGATGGATGCAGGCTCTCAGCGAGTGCGGTATCAATATGAATGCCGAAAAATGCGAGCAGATGCAGGCACAGGATATTTCAAACACAAAAGATTACTCGGTAACGTTTTCATCCCGCAGATGCAGCGACACTCCGCTTGATACGTTAAACTCAGTACTGTCCCGCAAATTCAAAAGCGGCACGGGTTACGACGGGGGTATGGCTGAATTTGCGTTGTATTACGACAGCGAGGGTGAAATTGAATTCACTGATATAATAAAGGGCAGACGAACCATCCATCAGTATGCGTTTGCAAACTCAAAGAGCGGCAAGCGAATGTATTTTGACGCTGCAAACAACAACCGCAAAATCAAATATTATAATGAAAAGAAAGAAGACAGAATGCGTTCTGACTTCGATGCTAAGATTAAACTATATGACCCTGAAAAGTTTGAGATAATTAAATACAAAAAATAGAATTTTTGACATAATAGACATTTTGTCTGCATATAGTTGAAATAGCAAGTGATTCAATAGTTTTTAAATGTAAACTTTTTGTAAACAATTAGAAAGTTGTGAATAAATAGCACATTTCTTTGTGCTATATAGACAAAAACTTCGTTCACAAATTGTTAAAATTTAACGAAAAACAGTTAAAGAGTGCGAAAAATATTGTTTTTTTTACGGTGAACTGTTATAATTTGGTTGTAAACATTAATTAAATTAGTGTTACAAATCAATTTGCAGGAGCGGATATGGATTCATCATTAATATTCAAAATTATTGTATCGCTCGTATACGGAATTGTTTTGGGTTTAGTGACGATTCCACTTTCGAAAAAACTTGCCTTAAAAAGAACAGAAGACCCTGCAGAAGTTGCACCGCTTAATAGAATATCAATTAAAGTTTTAGCGGTTGTACTTGGAATTGCATCGGTTTTCGGTCTGGTCTTTACGGCAAAAACTCCGGAATTACTTGTACGAGATTTACTTCTTATTATACCGATTTTCTCACTTTCGTTTGTGGACTCGGTAGTAAGAAAAATTCCGAACTCATTACTTCTCGCAATGCTTGTAACCGAAATCGGTTATCTGATTTATTACGGTATTCATGCTGAATCTTATGACGACACTTTCGGAGTAATTTCGGGTGCGTTCATCGGTTTCTTTGTAGGAATGATAGTGTGCACAATCCCCAGCATACTTAAGATTCCGATTGGTGCCGGCGATGTAAAGTACAGTGCGATAATCGGCATATGTCTCGGTGCTGCAGGTTATTTTCAGGCAATGATGTTTATGTTCTTCAGTATGGTATTGGTTTACATATATCTGAAGATTTCTAAAAAGGGCGACTTAAAAACCCAGCTTCCGATGGCACCTGTTTTATCATTCGGTACTGTTGTTACAATGTGCTTTTCGGTATTCAGGCTGTTCGGCGTGGAAATTTAAAGGAGAGTGCTGACGATGACTTTTTTGAAAGACGAAAACGGGCAAGGATTAGTTGAATACGCACTCATATTGGGCCTGATATCTATTGCTGCAATTGTTGTTTTAATTGCTTTGGGTCCAAAAATCAGGAACTCATTTGATAGTTCAAACAAACAATTGGATGAGGTATCACAATCTAAGTAATAATTAATTATATAAATAATTATTAAAATCTTTAAAGAAGGAGGAATTTGTAATGACATTTCTTAAGGATGAAAACGGTCAGGGCATGGTAGAGTACGCTCTTATCCTTGGTCTTATTGCTGTAGCAGCAATCGTTGTTCTTGTTGTTCTTGGTCCTAAGATTAAGAATATGTTTGATGCTGCAAACAAAGAAATGACCACAAAGAAATAACCACAAAGGTTTAACAATCACGATTGATTAAAAATGAAAAAGGGGACGGGGTAAAACCTGTCCCTGTTTTTCGCTAAAATTATCACAAGGTCGGTGATAGAGTGAAAAATCGCAATAAAAAAAGAAAAGAGGAAGGTCAGGCAATGGTCGAATTTGCCCTCGTTCTTCCTATATTTCTCCTGCTGGTCATGGGCATACTTGACTTCGGCTTTCTTTTTTATAATTACATATCATTAGAGAATGCCGCCCGCAATGCGTCACGTGTTGCCTGCGTTGAGTACGACAGAGTTGCTTATGACTTTGATAATAACGAAAAAATTACAACCCGCACTATTACGCTTCCTGCTGAAAATGCAACAAGTGCGGCTGCTTATGACGGGCTTAAACCCGGCGG
Source organism: Oscillospiraceae bacterium (assembly GCA_015065445.1). Classification (GTDB taxonomy): domain Bacteria; phylum Bacillota; class Clostridia; order Oscillospirales; family Acutalibacteraceae; genus Eubacterium_R. Next base: position 12,061 of record SVQF01000038.1, read on the forward strand.
CGTAGCACTGTCAGAAGAGGAAATAGATATCTGCACCAAAGTTGCGGATTCTGTTTCGCATACAGGTATTGTAAAAGAGGGGATTACTGTCACTATCCAGTATACTTACGACACTAACGAAAAAGTTATTTCTGACGGAAACTGGAAACGTGCAGACCGTTATAAAGGGGATGTTGTGGTTACTGTAAAGGCTAAGGCTCAGGTTCTTACGCCTATTTTGGGCGTTACCGCCGACCATATGAAAAAAGACCTTACCAGCAGTTCTACTTTTAAAGTAGAGCAACAGTATACCGACAGCTGATATTAAAAGGCAAATAACAGATTCCAAACGCAAGTGCGGAATCTTATAAATATATATTAAAAAATTTAAATCCTGAAAGGGTAATAATTAAGGAAGGTAAGATTTATGAAAAAAGTTTATTTAATCGCAGTAGTTTTTGCACTGCTGGCAATGTTTGCAACGTTTATGTTTGCAAAACAGCTCGACAAAAAGGCAACAGTTAAGGATACGGATATCGTTTATGTTGCAGCTCAGGAAATTGCTGACAACACCGAGATTACGGAAGATATGGTTGCTGAAGACGCAGGTTACTTCAAGCAGTACAGCGTAATCAAAGGCACTGCAACCGAATCAATGGTTACAGACCTTACCAAAATTGTAGGCATGGTTACTGCAGAGGAACTTTATCCCGACGAAATTCTCAACACCAACAAACTTCTTGATTCTGACTCCGACCAGATTGGTCTTTCGCACAAACTTCACAAGGGCAAAGTAGCTTACTCGTTCAGCGCCGGCTCGGTTAACGGCGTTGACGGTTATATCAGCGTGGGTGATACTGTTGACGTAATCGTTTATGAAAAGGACGCTAAAGGAAATACCGTTACAAGAGTTGCATATAAAGACCTTGAAATTATGCGTGTTTCAAACGCATCGGCAGACGCAAGTGCAAGTGCAAGCGGTTCAAAGATTTACGACTACGGTACACTTACTGTTGAAGTAACTGAGGCTCAGGCACTTCAGCTTTACGAGATTGAAAGCGATTACACCTTCAAACTTGTACTTAATCCTCGTGACAAAGATTAATAATTTATGAAATTCGGAGAGTAAGTTTATGGAAAAGATTAACATAGTTGTTTGTTCAAACGATACAGAATACAAGGTTGCCCTTAAAAACAAGCTTGTAGATGAAACCTTTGAGATTATAGGATATTCCGACATCGAGCCCAACGCAAAAATCAGAATTCAGGGCTTTGTACCGGATATTGTTACCTTCCTTGTAGACAGTTACGATATCAATCCGCAGTTCACCGACTTTATTGAGGATATGAATCTTTCATCAATCGGTGCTGTGCCTGTTATCCTGACTGACAAAGTAACTGTCGATATAGTTAATATGGCGGCTCAGGCAGGCGTTAAGCAGGTACTTGACATCAATATTGACGGCAAAGAGTTCTGCGAAAATATGTCACGCCTTGTTGCCAAAGAAAGAAGATTTAACGCTGACTCAAGCGTTGAAAAGAAAACACGTTCAACAGTATATGCTTTCTTCAGCGGAAAAGGCGGCGTAGGCAAGACTACAATCGCTGCAAATACCGCAGTTGAACTTGCAACACGTGGTAAGAAAACTCTTCTTATCGACCTCGACCTTCAGTTCGGCGACGCTGATATGGCACTTGATTTAACTCCTACAGAAACAATAGTTGACGTTTCACGAGACGGCAACGGCGTATCAATCGATAATCTCACAACATGCTGCACATCTCATCCGTCGGGACTTTCACTTCTTGCGTCACCTCCGTCGCCTGAACTTGCAGAGTATGTTACGTCAAAGTCGGTTAAGTCGATTATTGATATTGCACGTAACTATTTTGAATACATACTTATCGACTGCGGATGTTCACTTACAGACCCTGTAATCACCGCAATCGAAAGCTCGGATATTATCTTTATGGTCAACGACGTAAACATTCTTTCTCTTAAGAGAGCAAAAGTTTGTCTTAACGTTATTCAGCAACTTAATCAGAAAGATAAGGCAAGACTTATTATCAACAAGAACGTAAAGAAAAACAACGTAACTATTGAGGATTTTGAGAATTTGCTCGGCATCCCTGCTTACGCAGTAATTACAAGTGACTTCAAAACCGTTAACTCATCACTTAACAACGGTCAACCTGTAACCACATACAAGCCACGTTCACCTATCGCAAGAGATATTGTGTCGCTTGTTGAAAAGATGATGATTGAAAGAGAAGGCAAAGTAGATACACAGAAGAAAGCAAAGAGGTTTAGAGGCTAATGGGACTGCTTGACAGATACGGCTCTATTGAAGAGGCAAACGCTCCGGAAGAGCAGGAGCATGAAGAAAGAGGTGCAGCCAGAACTTCAAGGCTGCAGAGTGATGACCCGTTTGCCGAAACCAAAACTGCCATTCACAATGCTATTGTTGAAAAGCAGATAACAGAAAATGTTGCCATCACCGACGACGGTATGCGTTCTCTTATCAAAGAGTACGTTGACAAGCCTGAGTACGGTATTCCACGTATTGACAGAACAATTGTCGCAGAAGAACTTTTTGACGACATTATGGGTTACGGCCCTATTTAGCCGCTCGTTAACAGCGATGAGTACAGCGAAATTATGGTTAACGGACCGTACCAGATATATGCAGAGAGTAAGGGTAAAATCGTCCTTACAGACATTCAGTTTAAAGACACTGCACACCTTATGCAGATTATCGACCGAATTGTTACCAAGGTAGGTCGTCACGTTGACGAAGCAAGTCCTATGGTCGACGCACGTCTTCCCGACGGCTCACGTGTTAACGTAATAATTCCGCCTGTTTCACTTGTAGGTCCTGTGCTTACAATCCGTAAGTTTTCAAAAAAACTTATCACAGCACAGACTCTTATCGCCCTCGGTTCGGCAAATCACAAGATGCTTGCATTCCTTGAGGCTGCCGTAAGAGGTAAACTTAACATCATCGTATCGGGAGGTACAGGTTCGGGTAAAACAACACTGCTTAACATTCTTTCGGCTTATATTCCCGACGACGAGCGTATCGTAACAATCGAGGACTCTGCCGAAGTTCAGCTTAAGCAGCAACATGTAATCACGCTTGAAAGCCGTCCTGCAAATATGGAGGGCAAGGGTAGAATCAGTATCCGAGACCTTGTTGTAAACGCCCTTCGTATGAGACCTGACCGAATCATCGTAGGTGAGGTTCGTTCAGACGAAACGCTCGACATGCTTCAGGCGATGAACACAGGTCACGACGGCTCACTTACCACTATCCACGCTAACTCTCCCCGTGACTCAATCTCACGTATTGAGACTATGGTAATGATGTCGGGTTCTGAACTTCCTTCAAAGGCTATCAGGGACCAGGTTGCATCTGCTATTAACATTATCGTTCAGCAGGCTCGTCTGCGTGACGGTACAAGAAAAATTGTATCCATTTCCGAAATCGTAGGTATGGAGGGCGACGTAATCCGTATGCAGGAAATCTTTGCTTACGAAACCTCGGGTGAAATGGATTCGGACGGTAAATTCAAAGGCGAATTCAAAGCAACGGGCATTGTGCCTAAGTGCATTGATAAAATCAGAGAGAACGGAGTGATTGTAAACAGTGACTGGTTCAATTCTTAGTATTATCTTAATGTCGCTTTCGTTTGCTGTGCTCGGGTTCGCAGCTGCGTTTATTGTTGCTTCGGCAATCTCGGCGGACAAAATCGCTGCCGAAAAAAGACTCGAAGAACTCAATAAGGCAGAAGGCGACGGTGACGCAGATGTTGCCCTCGTCAAAAACGAAAGCAAAACAAAGAAAAACAAAAGGGAAAGAAAGCATCAGCACAGCCGGTTTGACGAAAAAGTCGGTAACGCTATTTATAAACAACTTCAGTCTGCGGATATCAAGATGCGTCCTGAAGAATTCCTGATTGTATGGGTTTTGCTTACGTTTCTTCCCGGAATACTTGTAATGCTGTTCACGGGCAAGGCACTTATTACTATAATTTTCATAATCGCCGGTGCAGTTTTACCTGTGATTTATGTAAAAAGTAAGCAAAAATCAAGAATCAAAAAGTTTGAAGAGCAGCTTTGTGACGCACTTATGATTTGCACAAGCTGTCTTCGTTCGGGTCTCAGTTTCAACCAGGCGATGGAAACCATTTCAAAAGATATGGACGCTCCTATTTCAACCGAATTTGCAACTGTTGTAAAAGAGGTTAATATGGGTTATTCAATGGACGAAGCTCTTGAAAATCTCGGCGACAGAATTAAGAGCAAGTATGTTGACCTTATGGTTTCAGCTGTTCTTGTTCAGAGGCAGACGGGTGGTAACCTGTCGCACATTCTTGAAAACATTTCTAACACAATCCGTGAAAGAATGAAACTTAAAAGACAGCTTAAAACATCCGTATCATCAGGTAAGATGTCGGGTATTATCGTTGGTGCAATGCCTGTCGCAATACTTGGTATGTTTACACTGGTAAGCTATGATTTTGTAAGCGTACTTTATACGGAAACAAGGGGCAATGTAGTGCTCATCATAGCTGCAGCACTGGAATTTATGGCTTTTACTTTTATTAAAAGAATTACTACGGTTAAAATGTAAGGAGGTAATTTATGGGATTTTGGATACCTGTATTTGTTATAGCATATGCATTGTTTGCATTTGGTCTTGTAATTGTCCTGCTTGCAAGAAGAGGTATGGAGGACGATAACAATTTCCGCCGTAAGCAGCAGCTCGGTAAGGAAACTGTTAAGGCGGACTACAAAAATGTAAACACCTCATTCTATGACCGTGTTATCAAGCCGATGCTCGACAAAATCAACAATACCGAGCGTTACGGCGAAAATGCTACCAAAACGGAACGTCAGAAGAAGAACAGAGAAATCCTTGCAGGTAAGCTCCGCAAGGCAGGACTTCACCTTTCTGCGTCAAACTACACATTTTTTAAGACTGCGTTTTCAGCAGTTATGGTTGTAATCGCAATCGGTATTGCTCTCATACTGTTTATTTACGGTATGGTAAAACCCGCACTTTTTATAGTAATCGGCGGCATAGTAATCGGATTTGTCGGTCCCGACCTCTATCTTTCAACAAAAGTAAAAAAACATCAGGAAGCTATTAAGCTACAGCTTGCAGACACTATCGACCTTATGAGCGTTTGTATGGAAGCGGGACTCAGTTTTGATGCTTCGCTTGTTAAAATTTCAGAGCGTATGGACGGTCCGCTTATCGACGAACTTATGACTGTTTTCAGACAGGTTCAGCTTGGTAAAAACAGAAACGATGCACTTAAGTCAATGGCGGATGCGTCGGACGTTAAAGAACTAAAGACGTTTGTATCTGCTGTAACGCAGGCAAACCAGCTCGGTATTCCTATTACAAACGTACTTGACGCACAGGCAGAACAGCTCAGAATGAACAAGAGCGAGGAAATTAAAGAAGTTGCATCAAAAGTACCTACCAAGATGACAATTCCGACTGTAATTTTCATTCTTCCCGCAATTGTTCTTGTTATTCTCGGACCGGTAATATTCTCTGTAATTGATAATATGGGTCCTATGCTGGGTGGATAATAATGAAAATGTTAAAACTTGTAAAAAACGGCACGGTTTTAATTAGTGAAATTGAGGATGCGTCCTCGTTTTTCAGAAGATTTATGGGCCTTATGTATCGCAAAGAAATGGCACAGGACCACGGACTTCTGCTCACACCGTGCAATGAAATTCATACTTTCGGTATGAAATTTGATATTGACACAGTCGCTCTGTCACAGGACGGCGAGGTGCTGTTTATTGACAGGGCTGTGCCGCCGCACAAAGTCCGCAAAAAAGTGGACGGCGGCTACAAGATGCTCGAAGTTAATGCGGGTGTCTGCGACAAACTCGGGATTTCGGTTGGCGATGTACTGGAATTTTGCGAGTAAAAACTATTGAAAGGACAAATCACACATGGCAGACGATGTAATTAAGAGAGAGGATATTCTCGGTGCAACAAACAAGTC
>SVQF01000039.1:0-8576 GCA_015065445.1 Oscillospiraceae bacterium
TAAAATTCCCCCTTGATGTATATTCTACATCAAGGGGGTTCTTTTTTCTATTGTCCATTTTTTACGGACTTGTTCACTCAGGCGGTTGCGTTTTGTTTTAAAAGTAAAGCATTTTCAAAGTTATTGTAAAAACGGTATAAAATATATATTTTCCTGATTTTGCTTATTGACACCCCGGGTGCAGAAGATTATTATAATCTCGAAATCAACTTAAAGGGGTGTTACTATGACCAAAAAAGCCAAAGCATTATTATCCGTCGGCTGCGTATTTATGGCGTTGCTTATTTGTGCGTGCGTCGTTCTCAGTGCGATAACTGTACATAACCTAAGGACGAACGCCGACGCTATTGCACAGAATACGGAGCTTGTAAAAAGATATGTGGGCGAAACAGAGGACGTTGACGCCGAAGACGACGTGCTTATAGCGAATCAGTATATGATTAAGTCAACGACTCAGATTTCGGACGCATACAAATCCAAGGATGCATCCGCCCTCGACGACAGGGATAAAGAGACGCTTGACCTCGCCTCAAAAATCATTGACGAAATCATCAAGCCCGATATGTCCGACTATGAAAAAGAAGAGGCGGTGTATCTTTATCTTACAACAAAACTCAATAGCACAAACGGGATTCTTACCGTTATTTCATCAAGCACCGATAACTACGAGCCGCACGACGTTCTTAAAAACAAAAGTGCCGTGTGCGTAGGCTACGCAACGACATTCAGAATGTTTATGCAGATGCTCGGCATTGAGTGCAAGGTGGTTCACTCATCGGATTTGTCGCACAGCTGGGACCTTGTAAAACTCGACGACGGCTGGTATCACGTTGACTGTTACAGCGATAACGACTCAACCACGTACGCAAACTTCAATATGGACGACCAGTACTGTTCGATAAATCACAACTGGAGCAGGGAATACTTCCCCGCAGCAAACGGCACAAAGTATAACTACGTTCTTATGAACAAAAAAGAACTCAAAAACATCTATGCACTTCCCGAATATGCGGCAAAGGCAATCAGCAAAAAGAAGGGCGTAATTGCCTGCACGTTCAAGTCGTTCGGCGAAAAGGACCAGCACGCCGCAAACTATATGGCTGACAGTATTCAAAACAACTTCTCAACTGAATCACAGTCTGTTTCGTGTCAGTGGGTCCTTGATGCAGACAACAATTACGTTCTTGTAATTACCGTTATGTATTCAAACAGTTCTTCACTGGAAATTGACGGCAAAACAAGTGAAAAAATAGACAATGCAATCTTCGAGGCGATAGACAAATATGAACTCAATAATCAGTCTTATTAGTAAAAAAGCAGTTGCTCTGCTGTGCGTCATCACAGCGGCAATGTGCCTTGTTTCCTGTTCGCACGGCAGCGATACACTTGATATAAGTATGTACGACTTAAGTAAAGCTATGCTTGCGTCGTCCGACAAATTCGGCGATATGAGTTATGCCAGCAGCGACGATAGTGACAAAGAAAAACTTTTCAAAAACGTGTCCGATATGGACTACAGCAAGGTGGATAAGTTCTTTATCAGTTATGCAACGGACGGTAGCAAAAACGCCGACGAAATAGTTGTTATTCAGCTTAAAAGCAACGACGACGTTTCCGCCGCAAAAGACTCGCTTAACAAACACCTTGAATACAGAAAATCGCTTTACGCAACCTATATGCCCTCGCAGAGTTCAAAGCTGCTCAAGGCAAAGGTGATTGCGTACAGCAATATCGTCTGTCTGATTGTTGCTGACGACGTGGGCAGTGCTGAAGACGCCTTCTATAAAATCTGCAAACAGTAAACAAAAACAACGCACCTTAAGGTGCGTTGTTTTTGTTTATAATTCTGTCTGCTCAGCAATACAGTCGTCAAGGGCTTTAATAATAGCCTCTTTGTCCATACCTCTGCCGATGAACACAAGTTTGTTTACTCTGTCGCCGTAAATCGGGTGCCAAGCGGCAGCGATGTCGGGATTCATTGCGAGTACTTCTTTTCTGTCTTTTTCGGGGAAGCAGGCAATCCAGTAACCGTCGTCGGTCGCCGTCTTCTGCTTACCGCTCTGTTCAAAGATGTATGCGGTCTGCGGGTCCTCGTTAATCCAGAAAAGACCCTTTGCCCTGATTACTTCCTTGGGCCACTTGCCGAATACAAAATCCTCGAACTTCTGCTTTGAAAACGGCTTAACGTTCTGATAAACAAATGTAGAAATTCCGTACTCCTCAGCCTCGCCCTCATCGTGATGATGGTGGTGATGATGACCGCCGTGGTGATGCTCCTCGTGTTCATCGTGGTCGTGATGATGTTCGTGGTGGTCGTGGTCGTGGTGATGCCCGTCGTGGTCGTGATGTTCTTCGTGATGGTGCTTTTCAAGGTTCTCCGAGTTCTCACCCTCTTCACGCTCCATCGCCTGAATCCAGCCCGCACTCTCAAGGATTTTTTCGTAGTCAAATCTGTCTGTAGAAAGAATATCCTTTACGTCAACCTTGCCGTAATTTGTTTCAATAATCTTTGCCTCGGGCTGAAGAGCCTTGATTACGTCAAGCACCTCTTTGTGTTCCTCTTCGGTGACATCGTCAACCTTGTTAAGTACAATTGTAGTGCAGTATTCAATCTGCTGAATAAGAAGATTTTCAATATCCTCTTCGTCAAGATTATCGTTGAGCAGCGACTTACCTGAGCCAAACTCGTCAGCCATACGCTTTGCGTCAACAACCGTTGTGATGTTGTCAAGGTATGCAACTCCGGGCAGTTTAACGCTCTTGTCAGTGCCGTCAAGCATACAGATAGAGCCTGCAATCGGACCGGGTTCGCATATTCCCGACGCCTCAATCAGAATGTAGTCAAACTTCTTTGTCTTTGCAAGGTCGATAATCTGATTCATCAAATCAACCTTGAGCGTGCAGCAGATACATCCGTTTGAAAGCGGTACAAGATTGTCGTCCTGCTGAGTAACCGCACCGCCTTTTGCGATAAGCGACGCATCAATGTTAACCTCGCCGATATCGTTTACAATAACCGCAACCTTGTAACCTTCCTGGTTTGCAAGCACGTGGTTAAGAACGGTGGTCTTACCTGCTCCGAGATAACCCGTCAAAAGCGAAACGGGAATCAGATTTTTCTTATTTAACATAGTTTTCACCTCATTATAGTTTGCTGTTGCTAATTGTGTATAATAGCACCAAAAACGCCGATTGTCAAATACATTGACAAATAATGTTAAAAATTATATAATATGTGGCAGGAGATGAGATTTATGGAAAAAGTTAAAGCAGATAAAAACAAAACCCTGTGCGTCGCTGCGATTGTAATAACTGTTGCGGCTCAGGCGTTTGAAAAGATTTTTTCGGTTGCAACGCAGCCGAGTCAGGCAAAAGGACTGCTCAGTGCGATGATTTACACAGTCGTTGTTGCAGTTGTTTACTATCTGATTTCAAAGGCAACAAGTTCGTTTATGGGACTTCTTGCTTCGCTGATTGCATTCAAAATGGCACCGCCAAATATCAATTACCTTACCACTGTAAGTGTGGACGGAGCAATGCTTTACTTCATTGTTCAGAAGGCGGCAATGGTGCTTTTTGCAGTGCTTGTTTACAAATTCTACCGTGAGCAGCAAAAACCCCGTGCAATCAAGCCTCTGCCATTACTGGTTATTGCAGTTGCAGTGCCGTTTTTTAACGAGATTGCAAACTACACCTGCTCGTATCTGTATTATAAAACGGGCAGTATGATGATGCCGTATTTTGCTCAGTATGCGTGCTACGCTGCAGCGGTCATCATCACTCTTGTAATCGCTTACATAAGCGGCAAAGAAAGTATGCGTTTTGCTGCATATTTTGAATTCTGTGCTCTCAGTATCAATACTTGCCGTCAGCTCGGCAAAATCGGTTATTTTGCAGTTACAAACCAGCATATCAGCAAGAGCCTGTATGTGTGGATTGTTGTTCTCGCAGGTCTTATGGTTGTCACAGCATACCTGCTTAGTAAATCTAAAAAAACACTTGACAAATAAAAATTATTATATATAATAGCAGTGTAAGAATATAAATCAAAGTGAGGTGGGCCAAAGCGGTCCGCTTCTTTTTGTACAATGCACAGACAGAGGAGTGATTCTTTGGCAAAGCCAAATACAGTGCAAAGGGTTGAGGAGATAGTCAGGCCGTTTGCCGATGAACTCGGGCTGAGTATTTGGGACGTTACTTTCAAAAAAGAGGGCAGCGAATGGTATCTCAGAATTTTCATCGACAAAGAGGGCGGCGTTAACATAGACGACTGTGTTGACCTAACTCACGCAGTATCAAAGCCGCTTGACGACGCAGACCCTATTTCGCAGAACTATATGCTCGAAATAAGTTCACCCGGCGTTGAGCGTGAACTCAAGCGTGACGAACATTTTCAAAAGTACATCGGTTCACCCGTTATGGTGCGTACAATCCGTCCTGTTGACGGTGTGCGTGATTTTAACGGAACGCTTGTCAAGTACGAAAACAAACAATTATCCGTTAGGCTTCAGGACGAAAGCGTTGTTACCTTTGACAAAAAGGATACCAACTTTGTGAAGCTCGACGATTTTGATATTAACGACTTTGTATAAAAGAAGGGATTGATAAGAAAAATGAGCAAGGAATTTTTTGAAGCAGTAAAAATGCTTGAAACAGAAAAGGGTATTCCCGCAGATTATCTTTACGAAAAAATCTCTGCCGCAATCGTTGTAGCGGCAAAGCACGATTTCGGCGGCAAGGATATAGTACACTGCGACATTGACCCCGTAAAGCAGAAAATTAAAGTTTATGTAACAAAGAATGTTGTTGAAGAGGTAGAAGACCCCGACACAGACCTCACTCTTGAGCAGGCTCAGCTTATAAGAAAGTCTGCAAAGGTGGGCAAAACAATCGACATTCCGCTTAAAACAAAGAACTTCGGCAGAATTGTGGCACAGACTGCAAAGCACGTTATCCGTCAGGGTATCAGAGAGGCGGAGCGTGGACAGATGCTCAAGGAATTCCAGAGTAAAAATCAGGAACTCCTTTCCGCAAAAGTCAGCCGTATCGACCCGATGACAGGTAACGTAACGCTCGAAATCGGCAAAAACGAGGCAATTCTCCCACGTGCAGAGCAGGTTCCGGGCGAGGAATTCAACGTGGGCGATACAACAAAAATCTTTGTTGTTGACGTTAAAGAGGGCAACAAAGGTCCTAAGATTATGATTTCACGCACACACCCCGGTCTTGTACGCCGTCTGTTTGAAACGGAAGTTCCCGAAATATTTGACGGCACAATCGAAATCAAGTCGGTTTCACGTGAGGCAGGCAGCAGAACGAAGATTGCCGTTTTCTCAAAAGAGGACGACATCGACCCCGTTGGTTCCTGTATCGGTCCGAGAGGACAGCGTGTTTCAAATATTGTTGACGCTCTGGGCGGCGAAAAAATCGACATCGTTAAGTACAGCGACGACCCGCAGGAATTTGTTGCGGCTGCACTTGCACCGTCAGACGTTGTAAGCGTCGAAATTCTTGACGAAGGTGCAAAGTCGTGCCGTGCAACAGTTCCCGACGACCAGCTTTCGCTCGCTATCGGCAACAAGGGGCAGAACGTTCGCCTTGCCGCTAAGCTCACAGGCTGGAAAATCGACATCAAGCCCGAATCGGGATTTTATGAGGGCTGATTATTGCGAGGTTAATTATGAAACCTAAAAAAATACCTATGAGAATGTGCACCGGTTGCGGCGAGATGTTTGACAAGCGTACTCTTGTGCGTGTTGTAAAATCTCCCGAGGGCGAAATCAGTCTTGACCTCACAGGCAAAAAATCGGGCAGGGGCGCTTATGTGTGCAAAAATGCAGAGTGCCTTAAAAAAGCCAGAAAAAAGAGAGCCTTTGAGCGTGCATTTGACACACAGATTGAAGACGGTGTTTACGATAAAATGGAAGAAGAAATAGCTAATGAACAGTAAGAAGTACCTTCAGATGCTCGGTATGGCAAGGCGTGCGGGCAGGCTGTCTATGGGACACGACGTGGCACTTGCCTCGCTCAAAAGCGGCAAAGCAAAACTTGTTGTTTTTGCAGACGATATTTCAGAGCGTCTTGTGGCGGAATTTGAGCGTGCCGCCTCGAGTGGCAACGAGCCTGTAAAGTGCATAAAAATAGATGAAACTATTAATGATATTCACCGCATTCTCGGCTACAAAGCAGGGGTACTTACAGTTGATGATATTAATTTTTCCGACAGAATATTTGAATTAATCAGGGAGGAAAATGTCTATGTTAATAAAGGTTAAGGTTTCCGAAGTCGCAAAGGATTTCGGAAAGCCAAGCAAAGATATTGTACAAATTCTTTCAGACTACTGCGAGGGTGCTGCCAAAAAGCCTTCCTCGGTTTTGGAGGAAAACGAACTTAATGTTCTGTTTGACAAAATAACTCAGGACAACAGCGTAGAAAACTTTGACGCTTATTTCGCAACCCGCAAACCGCAGGAAAAAAAGGCGGAGAAAAAGCAGCCCGCAAAAGAAAAGAGCGACTCAAAGGCAAAGAAGCATCAGAGTCAGGCTGCAATTCTTCAGATGGCAGAACAGGCTGCCAAGCGTGCCGAGGAAAAGGCTAAAAAGAAGGCAACTCAGGCTCCTCAGGCAAGAACCAAGGGCGAGGCTCGTCATATCGACACAAGAGCCAACACCGTTGACCTTGAGAAGTATAATCAGAAGTACGAGGACATCGCTCCTGCAAGTAATTATAACGACAATCAGAAAAAGCAGAAGCTTAATCAGAAATCAAAGCAGTACAGAAAGAAAAGACCTGTGTCCCGTAAAAAAGAGACTGAAGCTCAGCGTCTTGCCCGTATTGCCGAGCAGCGTAAAAAGCAGCAGATTAAGATTGAGGTTCCCGAGGAAATCACAGTCGGCGAACTTGCGTCACTTCTCCGTATCACCGCAACCGAGGTTATAAAAGAACTTATGAAACTCGGTATGATGGTAACGGTTAACGAGGTTATCGACTACGAAACTGCTGAGATTGTCGGAACGGAACTCGGTGCTAAGGTTGAAAAAGAAGTTGTTGTTTCTATTGAAGAGCAGATTATCGAAACCGAGGACGAAAACGACGAAAACGCAATACCACGTAGTCCTGTTGTTTGCGTAATGGGTCACGTTGACCACGGTAAAACATCCATTCTTGACGCAATCCGTAACACCGACGTAACCTCAACCGAGGCAGGCGGTATCACACAGGCAATAGGTGCTTATCAGGTCACAACTCCAGACGGCGACAAAATCACCTTCCTCGACACCCCCGGTCACGCAGCGTTTACCGCAATGCGTGCAAGAGGTGCTATGGCAACCGATATTGCAGTGCTTGTTGTTGCTGCCGACGACGGTATTATGCCGCAGACAATCGAGGCTATTAACCATGCCAAAGCAGCAGGCGTAGAAATCATCGTCGCTATTAACAAAATGGATAAAGAGGGTGCAAATCCCGACAAGGTTATGCAGCAGCTCACCGAACACAATCTCGTTCCGGAGGAGTGGGGCGGCGACGTTATCTGCGTACCCGTTTCGGCGAAAACCAAAATGGGCATCGACAAGCTTCTTGAAACTATCAACCTTGTTTCAGAGATGTGCGAGCTCAAGGCTAACCCCGACCGCTCGGCAAAGGGCGTTGTTATAGAGGCTAAACTCGACAAGGGCAGAGGTCCTATTGCTACTCTGCTTGTTCAGAACGGTACTCTTAAATCGGGCGATGTAATTATCGCAGGCACCGCAGTCGGCAAAGTACGTGCTATGACCGACTACAGAGGCAAGAAGATTAACGAGGCTGGCCCGTCGGTTCCCGTAGAGATTATGGGTCTTGACTCAGCACCGATGAGCGGCGATTTGTTCAACGCCGTTTCGGACGAAAAACTTGCACGCCGCCTTGTTGAGCAGCGTAAGGAAGAGGCTAAGGAAGAAGAGTTCAAGGCATTCCAGAAAGTTACTCTCGACACCCTGTTCGACACTCTTCAGGAGGGCGAACTCAAAGAACTCAACATCGTTGTAAAGGCTGACGTTCAGGGCTCTGTAGAGGCTGTTAAGCAGTCGCTTCTCAAGATTGAAAACGACGAAGTACGGGTTAAGATTATTCACGGTGCAGTCGGCACTGTCAACGAAAGTGACGTAATGCTTGCAGCAGCTTCAAACGCTATTATTGTAGGCTTTAACATCGGCGTTGACCCTGTTGCAAAAGACAATGCAGAGCGTGACGGAATCGAAATCAAAACATACGATATTATCTACGACGCAATTGAAGATATTGAAAATGCGATGCGTGGTATGCGTGCTCCCAAGTACCGTGACGTTGACACAGGTACTGTTGAAGTGCGTGAGGTATACAAAATTTCTTCTGCAGGCACAATCGCAGGTTCGCTTGTTACATCGGGTAACATCAAACGCAACGGTAAGGTGCGTGTAATCCGTGACGGCAAGCAGATTGCCGACGTTGAACTTGCAAACCTCAAGCGTTTCAAGGACGAAGTAAAGGAAGTTTCGTCGGGTTACGAGTGCGGTATCTCGCTCAAGGGCTTTGACGATATTCAACAGGGCGATATTCT
>SVQF01000039.1:8586-17786 GCA_015065445.1 Oscillospiraceae bacterium
TATATCGTAGAAGAATACAGAGACTAATGCGTGGTTATAAATAATTTTTAATTCAGGAGGCATTATGCCGAGTTTCAGAATTGACAGAATTACCGAGGACATCAAGAGGGAACTTACCTCTATTCTCCGTGAGGTTAAGGACCCCCGTGTGAGCAGTATGCTCAGCATTGTAAAGGTTGACGTCAGCGGCGATTTGAGTTATGCAAAAATATATGTTTCGTCACTCGAGGGCGAGGAGACGGCAAAAGAGTCCGTTAAGGGCTTAAAGGCTGCGTCGGGCTTTATTCGCAAAAGACTCGGCGAGTCGCTCCACCTCCGCAAAACGCCCGAACTCCGTTTTGTTGCGGACACTTCTATTGAAAAAGGTTTTGAACTGTTTGATAAATTAAAGAGCATTGAGGCAAAAATCGATGAAGATTAATGTTGAAAAATGTGCACAGATATTGAAGGAAAAGGACAATATCCTTATCCTTACCCACGCCCACCCCGACGGCGATACCGTCGGAAGCGGCTTTGCACTTTGCCTTGCACTTAAAAAGCTTGGCAAAAAGGCGAGGGTAATCTGTGCTGACGAATTTATGGATAAGTACACCCGCCTTATTGACGGTTGTCTTGATATGCCTGAATTTGAGGAGCAGTTTATTGTTTCGGTTGATGTTGCTACCGAAAATCTGCTCGGCTCGCTTGCGGATAAGTACAGCGGCAAAATTGATATGTGCATTGACCATCATGGCACAAACACAGATTTTGCAAAGTATCTGCTGCTTAATGCAGACGCTGCCGCAGCGTGCGAAATAGTGCTTAAAGTTATTAAAACAATGGGTGTAAAAATTGACAAACCCATTGCAAACGCACTGTTTATAGGCATTACAACCGATACGGGCTGTTTCCGTTATGCAAGCACCACTTCAAACACCTACCGTGCTGCGGCAGAACTGATTGATTTAGGTGCCGACAACGGAACTATCAACCGTGTTATGTTTGAAACCAAGACAAAAACCTATGCAGCACTCGAACGTCTTGCTCTTGAGAGAATGGAATTTTTTGACAAAGAGCGTATCTGTATAATCACTATTACTCAGGATATGTACGCCGAAACAGGCTCGTCAGAGCAGGAAACAGATGCAATCGCACCTCTTACACGTCAGACCGAGGGCGTTGAAATCGGACTCACCATACGTGAAAAAACCGACGGTACCTGCAAGTGTTCGGTCAGAACGCTTGACAGCGTTAACGCTGCGGAGTTTGCAGGTGCGTTCGGCGGCGGCGGTCACAAGCAGGCAGCAGCCTGCAGATTCGACTGCGGTGTAGAAGAAGCTAAAAAAATGCTTGTTGCAAAGGCAAGTGAAATGCTTAAATGAACGGAATAATATGTATAAACAAACCGAAAGATATTACGTCTTTCGGCGTTGTTGCAAAGGTACGGGGAATAACACGGCAAAAAAAGGTGGGACACACCGGCACGCTCGACCCAATGGCAACGGGAGTTCTTCCTGTTATGCTCGGAACAGCCACAAGGTTTCTGAACTTTCTGCCCGAAAGCGACAAGGGTTACCGTGCGTCATTTATTACCGGAAAAACTACCGATACGCTCGACATTACAGGCGAGGTTGTTTCAGTGTGCGATATGAAGGTTACCAACGAAAGCGTAGCTGCAATTCTGTCTGAATTTACAGGCAAAATACTCCAGACTCCGCCTATGTACAGTGCAAAATCCGTGGACGGCGTTCGGCTTTATGAACTTGCACGGCAGGGTATTGAAGTTGAGCGAAAGCCCTGCGAAGTCAAGATAAAAAAGCTCGAACTTGTCGGCGAAAAAGACGGTGAGTTTACAATAGACGTTATTTGTTCAAAGGGTACTTATATCCGCTCGCTTATTGACGATATAGGCAAAAAACTCGGCTGCGGTGCGGTTATGACTTCGCTTTGCAGAACTCTTGCGTGCGGTTTTACGCTGGACGACTGCACAACTCTTGAAGAACTGCAAAACCGCAGAGACGGCAAGTTTGGATTTGACGACCTGATAACAGGCGTTGAAACGATTCTTTCACCGTACAAAAAAGTTGCGGTAAGTCCTGCACAGGCAGTGCGTTTTTCAAACGGCGGAGCACTTGATACACTCAGAATAAAAACAAAAATACAGCCCGACGAAATATGCACCGTTTACAGTCCGAACGGTGATTTTCTCGGACTCGGACAGAACAAAAACAACGAGCTTAAGGCACTACGCCTTTTGCCTAAAAATCAGTAATATGAACAGTAGAAAAGCAGTCGCTCTCGGCGACTTTGACGGTATGCACCTCGCACACAAAACAGTTGTAACAGGTGCCGAAAATGCAATAATTTACTGCGTTAACAACAGTTTTTCGCTGCTGCAGAAAAGCATTTTTGAAGAGCGTTATCCAAACGCCGTCTTTGCCGATTTCAACAGAATAAAGCATATGTCAGCCGATGAGTTTGTAAACGGCATTCTTATTGGCGAACTCGGTGCTAAAATGCTGCTTTGCGGTTATAATTTCAGATTCGGCAAGGGTGCAAAATGGTCAGCGTTTGACCTGCGTAAAATGCTTGAAGAACGTGACGTGTGGGTGAGAATTCTTGAACATCAGGACTTTGAGGGCGAACCCATCAGCTCGTCACGCATTCGCACCTGCGTCGCTGAAGGTAAAATTGAAAAAGCAAATCAGATGCTCGGCTATTCTTTCACTTTTGAAAGTGAGGTTGAGCACGGCGATATGCGTGGCAGAAGCATAGGTTTTCCGACGGTAAATCAGCATCTTCCCGCAGGACTGGTGCAGCCGAAGTTCGGCGTTTACAAGTCAAGCGTTATTGTAAACGGCAAAAGGTACTCCGCTTTTACAAATATCGGAATCCGTCCGTCGTGGCAAGTCGATGTACCGATTTGCGAAACACATATATTTGATTTTTCGGGCGACCTCTACGGCAGGACCGTAAGAGTCGAACTCGAAAAATATCTCAGAGGCGAAAAGCATTTTTCCTCTGTTGACGAATTAAAGGAACAGTTACTCTATGATAAAGGCAGTCTTATTTGATTTTGACGAAACCCTGCAGGACAGAACGCTTGCGTTTGAGGGTTATATGGATACGTTTTTTGCCACTTTTCGCCCCGAAATATCCGGCACTGAACTTGAGCAGTGCCGTGAGGATATGCGTGTTACGGGCAAGGGCGGTTATGTAAACCGTGTGGAGTGGTATCAGGGACTTATTGATATGTGGAAGTGGAGCACCGCTCCGCCTGCCGAGGAGCTTGCAGAGCATTATGACGTCACCTTCGGCGACCATAACGTGATTTTTGAAAACTCCGTGCCTCTTCTTAAAGAACTCAGAGCGAGGGGATTTATCACGGGCGTTATTACAAACGGTCCGTCGTACCTTCAGAACCACAAACTCGACACAAGCGGACTCAAGCCGTTTCTCGACATAATTGTTGTAAGCGGTGACGTCGGCGTTCACAAGCCCGACCCTGCACTCTTTAAGTACGCAGCAGAAAAACACGGGCTTCTTCCCGAAGAGTGCGTTTACGTCGGCGACCACCCCGTAAACGACATTCAGGGAGCATTGTCTGCGGGGATGAAGGCAATCCGTATGAACTGGGGCTGGTTTGAAAATCAGGACTTGCGTCCCGACGTTCCCGTAATCACCGATATAATAGATGTTCTTAAATACATATAATCTGCAAAAAACGAGGTCAAAGGCCTTGTTTTTCTTTTTTTGTATAAAAAAGAAGAATTTTCTTATAATTATTTTAAAATAAGTCTTTTCAAAAGAACTTTTTTATGTTAATATAGGTGTGCTAAAAATATTTTTATTGTTAATTTTTTAACAAAATCTTTAGGAATAAATAAGGAGATGTACTTATGCAAAAGAAACTCAGCAAACTTCCTTTCAACGGAACACCTGAGCAGGAGGCAAAACTTGCCGAAGTAATCGCAGCCAATAAGCACGACAAGAGCAGACTTATGGCTGTTATGCAGGAGGCACAGGAGATTTACGGCTACCTTCCTGTTGAGGTACAGAATATGATTGCAGAGGGAATGGAAATTCCGCTCGAAAAAATCTTCGGTGTTGCAACTTTCTATGCACAGTTTTCAATGTCACCCAAGGGCAAGTACAACATTTCTGTTTGCCTCGGTACAGCTTGCTATGTTAAGGGCGCTCAGTCACTTCTCGACACACTTGAAGAAGACCTCGGTATCGGTGTTGACGAATGCACACTCGACGGTAAGTTCTCACTTGAAGCGTGCCGCTGCATCGGTGCTTGCGGACTCGGTCCCGTTCTTACCGTTAACGACGAAGTTTACGGTAAACTCACAAAGGACGACATCCCGGGCATTCTTGAAAAGTACTCAGCATAACTGAAATAAAAAGGATTCTGTAATATGACGATTAGAGAAATCAGGGACCTGCTTGACGCAAAGGTTCTTTGCAGCGAGGAAAATCTCGATACAGAGGTTCACTCCGCATGCGGATGCGACCTTATGAGCGATGTGCTCGCATATGTAAAAGACCAAGCCGTACTGTTAACAGGTCTTGTAAACCCACAGGTAATCAGAACTGCCGAAATGATGGATATGGCGTGCATCGTATTTGTTAGGTCAAAGATGCCGACCGACGATATGCTTGACCTTGCGGACAAAAGCGGACTTGTAATTATGTCTTGCGACAAACGACTTTACGAGGCTTGCGGTATTATTTATTCCAACGGTCTCAACGGCAATGCGGTAAAAGCGTGAGCGACGAACTAACTTTTCAGTTTGACGTAAACGGCGAGGATTTTACCTCGGCGGGTCAGGCGTCCGTACAGGTTAAAAAGATTTTAAGGCAGCTTGGTATTTCACCCGAAATCATACGTCGTGTGTCCATCGCAATGTATGAGGGCGAAATCAATATGGTTATACACGCAAACGGCGGCGTGGCAGAGGTCAAAGTCAACGAGGACTCTATAGAGATTATCCTTGCCGACAAAGGCCCGGGTATCAAAGATATCAACAAAGCGATGCAGGAGGGATTTTCCACTGCATCCGACCAGACCCGCTCACTCGGTTTTGGTGCAGGAATGGGTCTGCCGAATATGAAGCGTTATACCGATTCGATTGAAATTGAATCCGAAGTCGGAGTAGGTACAACGGTTACTATGAAAGTCAATCTTCAGTAATAATTCATAACCTGATTTTTATGATGTGATTAAATGAATAAATACGAACATTCTGTTTTACTTGACAGCAGCAAGTGCACAGGCTGTACAACCTGCCTTAAGCACTGTCCTACAGAGGCAATCCGTATTAAAGACGGCCACGCTGTAATCAATGATACCAGATGTATTGACTGCGGCGAGTGTATTCGTGTGTGTCCGCACAAGGCTAAAAAAGCGGTGTGCGGCAAACTTGAAAATATGGAGCGGTTCAAGTATAAAATTGCTCTTCCCGCACCCACACTCTACGGTCAGTTTGACAATCTTGACGACGTGGACTATGTGCTCGACGGTTTAACAAAAATCGGCTTTGACGACGTGTTTGAAGTAAGCAAGGCTGCGGAACTTGTATCCGCTTACACAAGGCTTTACCTCAAAACAGACGGCGTAAAAAAGCCTGTTATCAGCTCGGCGTGTCCTGTAATAGTAAGGCTTATCGGACTTCGTTTTCCGTCACTGAGCGAAAACATTATACATATGCTGCCTCCAATGGAGGTTGCGGCAAGGCTTGCGAGGGAAAGGGCTCTTAAAGAGCATCCTTATCTCAAACCCGACGATATAGGCGTGTGCTTTATCTCACCGTGTCCCGCAAAGGTAAGCTATGTTAAAAACGGCTTTGCGGACTACAAAAGTCAGGTTGACGAAGTCGTTTCAATCAGCGATATTTACTTTATGCTGATTAGTGAAATGTCGCACGGCAGCGAAATTAAGTCTATGTGCGAAAGCGGTATTATCGGTATCGGCTGGGCGAGTTCGGGCGGTGAGTCTGCTGCCATATTTAACGAAAACTATCTTGCCGCAGACGGCATAGAAAATGTTATCCGTGTGCTTGACCAGGTCGAAAACGGCAATATTCCGCAGCTTGAGTTTATTGAACTCAACGCCTGCCCCGGCGGATGCGTAGGCGGCGTTATGGCGATGGAAAATCCGTTTATCGCAAAGGCAAGACTTCAGTCGCTCAGGCACTATCTGCCTGTATCGCAGAACTTTATTAACGATAATTATATTCCGGGTACTTATATATTTAACGAGTTACCTGAATATCAGCCGATTACAAGGCTTTCGGACAGTATGGCAGAATCCATGCGGATGATGGCGGATATCCAAAAGCTGAAAGGCTCACTCCCGGGTATTGACTGCGGAGCGTGCGGCGCACCTTCGTGCCGTGCATTTGCGGAAGATGTTGTCAGAGGCAGAGCAGATATAAACGACTGCCTTATTCTCAGAACGGGAGCCCCTGTCGGAAAGGAGAAGGAAAATGACGGTTAACGAACTGATGACACAGTGCGGTTTTGAAGCGGTCTGCCTTCCCGACTCCGAAAGGGAAGTTAGCGGTGCCTATATCGGCGACCTGCTCAGTTGGGTAATGGGCAGAGCTCAAGAAGATAATGCGTGGGTTACCATTATGAGTAACATCAACGTTATCGCAGTTGCGTCGCTTTCGGACGTTGCCTGCGTTATTCTCGCCGAGGGTGTAACCCTTGATGACGAGCTTAAATCCACTGCCGAGCAGAAGGGCATTAACGTGCTTAAAACTGACCTGCCTGCATTTGAAACGGCACAAAAGCTTATCGGTAATGTCTGATGAATAAGTATTACTACGATTTTCATCTGCACTCTTGCCTTTCGCCCTGCGGCGATGACGACAGCACACCTAACAATATTGCAGGAATGGCTACGCTTTGCGGACTTAACGTTATTGCACTCACAGACCACAACACCTGTAAAAACTGCCCTGCGTTTTTTGAAGCGTGCAAGCGGTACGGAGTTATCCCCGTCGCAGGTATGGAACTCACAACAAGCGAGGATATTCACGTTGTGTGCCTGTTTGAAAAACTCGAAGACGCAATGGCGTTTGACGAAGCAGTGTCAGAACGCAGAATTCTAATAAAAAACAAAAAAGAAATTTTCGGTAATCAGTTTATCACCGACGGCGAAGATAATATAATCGGCGAGGAAGAAAATCTTTTGTCAAATGCAACAACGGTTTCGCTCGAGGAGGTTCCCGAGTTAGTCGGTCGGTACGGCGGCATATGCTATCCCGCACATATCGACAGACAGGCAAACGGAATAATATCCGTACTCGGTACTTTCCCCGAAACGCCGCATTTTGACATAGTGGAGATTAACCGCAAGGAAAAAGTTGCAGAGTATATGGAAAAATACAATCTGCAGGACAAAAAAGTGGTTATCAGTTCCGACGCCCATTATCTCGAAAATATGCGTGATAAAGAAAATTACTTTGAAATTGACGACGAGCCTTATTCGGGCGACCTTGTTCGTCACAGAATATTTGAACAGCTCAGGGTCTGAGTCCTGAGTCCGGCAAATCCTATGAAAGAACTATCATTAAACATACTTGACGTTGCCGAAAACTCGGTTAAAGCAGGTGCCTCGCTTACGCAGATACTCATTGACGAGAACAGCGAAACGCTTACTCTCACGTTCAAAGACGACGGCTGCGGTATGAGCGAAGAGATTGTTAAATCGGTTATCGACCCGTTTTACACAACACGCACCACACGCAAAGTCGGTCTCGGCGTGCCGCTTTTAAAACTTGCGGCAGAGCAGACGGGCGGCAGCCTCACCGTTGAGTCAAAAACGGCTGAAGAATATCCCGACAGCCACGGCACCGAAGTAAGTGCAACGTTTTATAAAAACCACCTTGATTTCACGCCGCTCGGCGATGTAATCTCGTCAGTAACAACGCTTATTCAGGGACATCCTGACACGGACTTTCTGTTTTGCCACAAAACAGAAAAAGGCGAGGTCAATCTCGACACACGTGAACTCAGGCAGGTGCTCGGCGATGTTCCGCTCGATACTTATGATGTTATCAAGTGGATTGAAGAGTATCTTAAAGAGCAGTATAACGAGCTAACAACTTGAGACTTGAGTCTTGAGTCTTGCAACCGAAGGTTGCTACTGTATGAGCAAAGCGAATACAATTATGTTTATAATTTAATTAATTATATAAAATACTATAAGGAATAGGAAGGATTGAAAGTATGAAATCATTAGCAGAACTTCAAGCCATCAGGGAAAAGATGAAGGACAAGGTTGTTCTTCGTGAAGGCTCAAGCGATATCCGTGTCGTAGTCGGAATGGCTACTTGCGGTATTGCGGCAGGCGCCCGTCCCGTTCTCAACACTTTTGTTGAGGAAGTTAACAGACTCGGTCTTACCGATAAGGTAACTGTCTCTCAGACAGGTTGCATCGGTATTTGCCAGTTTGAGCCTGTTGTGGAGGTGTTTGAGGCAGGTAAAGAAAAGGTTACCTATGTCAAGATGACTCCCGAAAAGGCAAAGGACGTAGCCGAAATCCATCTTCACGGTGGCAAAGTTATCAACGAATACACAATTTCAAACAATGAAGCATAATACGGAGGTAGAGTAAATGATTCGTTCACAAGTACTTATCTGTGGCGGTACAGGCTGTACCTCTTCAGGAAGTAAGGCTATTCAGGAAGCTTTCAGAGAGCATATTGATGCAAACGGTCTTTCGGGCGAAATCAAGCTTGTACAGACAGGTTGTTTCGGCCTTTGTGCTCTTGGCCCGGTAGTTATTGTTTATCCTGAAGGTACATTTTACAGCCAGGTAAAGCCAAGCGATGTTAAAGAAATCGTTGAAGAGCATCTTTTAAAGGGAAGAATTGTTGACCGCCTTGTTTATGACGAGACCAGCACTCCTAAAGAAGAACTTGAAGACGGCGTTGTTTCACTTAACGACACCGACTTCTATAAGGCACAGCACCGTGTAGCACTCAGAAACTGCGGTGTTATCGACCCCGAAAATATTGATGAATATATCGCTGTTGACGGTTACGAAGCACTCGGTAAAGTTCTTACCGAAATGACTCCGGAGGACGTCATTAAGTGCGTATCCGACTCAGGTCTCCGTGGTCGTGGCGGCGGCGGATTCCCAACAGGTTTTAAATGGTCGCTTTGTGCTCCTAACAAGGCAGACCAGAAGTATGTAGTATGTAATG
>SVQF01000040.1 GCA_015065445.1 Oscillospiraceae bacterium
TAATACCAACGGTATGACTTTCGTATCCGAGTTTGAGCATAGCCTCTTTAAGCACGGACACTATGTTGTTTTTAAGTCTTGAATACTTCATTATAACTGCTTGCACGCTTCAAAAAGGCTCTGAATACGGGCGGTCATAACCTCGGGCGATTCCTTCATTCCACGGCTTGCCCAGCTCATAACAACGCCGCTGATACCGTAACCGAAGAATTCTGCAATAACAATATCGGTTTCGTGGTCAATGCCCTCAATGCCTTTGCTGACGTCGATTTGCTTTACAACGTCGGTAAACTGTTCCGTTGCGACTCTGCTGACATATCTTGTAAGCTCGTCGCTGTTAATCTTGAGTGCATTGTGATAGAACTTTTTGTCCGCCTGCATACGTGAAAACAAATCTGCAATCTTTTCAAACATATTTTCGTAATTCATCCCGTCAAGAAGCGGAGCAAGAAGTTCATAATACAGAAGCCAGTCAAGAAGTTCGTATCTGTCCTGAAAATGATAGTAGAATGTCTGCCTGTGAATTTTAGCGGCGTCGGCGATATCCGACACCGTTATTTTTTCAAAAGAAGTTGTTTTCATTATTTCTTTGAGTGCATTTGCCATTTTTCTTTTGGTACGCATTGCACAAGATGACATTTTTTCCATATATTTAAAAAACCTTTTCTGTAAATTTGCTCTATTATATCACTTGTTTTTCAAATAAACAAGTGTTTGAGAAAAAATGTATTTTTATAGAAATCGAAGTTATAAATATACATTATTTGTATTATTCGGGAACTGCGAATTATAGAGTTCACAGTAAAAACCGTTACGTTCAAGGAGTTCGCTGTGGCTTCCCTGCTCGATAATTCTGCCGTCTTTCATAACAAGAATTACGTCCGCCTCTTTCACGGTGGCAAGCCGATGTGCAACGATGAAGGTTGTTCTGCCCTGCATCAGAGCGGAAAACGCTTTCTGAATACGTATTTCGGTTCTGGTGTCGATGGAAGAAGTAGCCTCGTCAAGAATGAGCATTGACGGTTTGCACAGCATAAGCCTTGTTATGCAAAGAAGCTGCTTTTGTCCCTGCGAGAGCGAGCCGCCGTCCTCACCGAGAACGGTGTTGTATCCGTCTGGCAGTCGTTTAATAAACGAATGTGAGTGTGCCTTTTTGGCAGCCGCAACAACTTCTGCGTCCGTTGCGTCAGGAGCACCGATAGTAAGATTTTCTTTAATCGTGCCCGACTTAAGCCATGTTTCCTGCAGCACCATACCGTAACTTTCACGCAGGGATTTTCGAGTTATACTGTTATAGTCCCTGCCGTCAAGAGCAATTGTTCCGCTCTGCGGGTCGTAAAATCGCATAAGGAGGTTAATAAGCGTAGTCTTGCCGCAGCCCGTAGGACCTACGATTGCAACACGCTGTCCGGGCTTGACGCTGAGGTTAAAGTTTTCTATAAGTTTTTGGTTTGCAGTATACGAAAAGTTCACCTTAGTAAGTTCAAGTTTTCCGTCAACATTTCGTATTTCCGCCGCACCGTCTTTGTCGGGTGCAACGCTTTCTGTTTCGAGCAGTTCAAAAAGTCTGCCTGCACAGGCGAGTGCGTTTTGCAGTTCGGTAATAACTCCGCTTATTTCGTTAAACGGCTTTGTGTACTGATTTGCGTACGCAAGAAAACTTGCGAGAACACCCACCGTGATAGCCTCCTGCTGCGTTCTGACAGCAAGCATTGCACCGAAAAACGCAACTGCTGCGTACACGATTGCGTTTACAAAACGTGTGCCGGGGTTTGTGATTGACGAAAAGAACACGGCACGCAGAGAGTACTTTTCAAGCCTTGCATTGATTTCGTCAAACACGGCAATATTTTCGTCGCCTCTGCTGTAGGCAGTAACTGTTTTTTGTCCGCCAATCATCTCGTCAATAAAGGCGGTTTGTTCACCACGGGTTTCGCTCTGCAGTTTAAACATACTGTACGTTTTTTTGGCAATAAAGCCTGCAAGAAGAAACGACAGTGGCGTTACCACAACAACTACAATTGTAATCCACACGTTAATATACAGCATAAAAGCGAGCGTGCCGATTATTGTTACAATTCCGGTAAAGAACTGTGTAAAACCCATAAGCAGACCGTCGGCAAACTGGTCAACGTCGGCGATAACACGTGATACAATTTCGCCCGTAGGATTTGAGTCGATGTAAGAAATAGGCAGACGTTCTATCTTTGAAAACGCCTTACGCCGCATATCCCTTACAACGTTGAAGGTGATTTTGTTGTTGCAGGCGTTCATTATCCACTGCGACACAGCACATACGCCTACAATTGCACCGACCTTTACAAGTATAGCCGTAATGCCTTTGAAATCAACGTTACCCTCGCCGACAATACAGTCGATTGCGTCGCCTACTAAAATCGGTACGTATAAGGCACCGAGTGAACTCACAAGTGCGAACACAAGCGACGCTGCGATATAAAGCTTGTAGCGTGAAACGTAGGAGAGTACTTTTTTGATAATAACTTTATTAGTCATTCTGCCCCTCCTTTACGTACCTGTATGCGTCGTCAAACTGTGAGGAATAAATTTCTCTGTACACCTCGCAGTTTTTCAGAAGTTCTTCATTAGTACCCATACCGACGCATCTGCCGTCGTCAAGAACGATAATTCTGTCGGCACTGAGTATGGACGAGCAACGCTGCGAAACAATGAACAGCGTGGGATTGTAACTGAGCGAAAGAATGGCGTCACGCATAGCACGTTCTGTTGCAAAGTCGAGTGCCGAGGCACTGTCGTCAAGCACTATGATTTGCGGCTTTCCGACAATTGCACGTGCAACCGAAAGCCTTTGTTTCTGACCGCCGGAAAGATTGCCGCCGCCGTGTTCTATCACGGTATCAAGCCCGTCTTTTTCATACATAGCGTCGTAAATCTGAGCGATGCGGAGTGCCTCGTCAATCTCGCTGTCGGTAGCGTCGGATTTGCCCCATTTAACATTGTCACGCACAGTGCCGCTGAACAGTTCAGCCTTCTGCATAGCAAAACCGATTTTTTTCTGTAGCTCGTCGCCCGTATAGGACGCAACGTCACGTCCGTCAACGGTTACGGTTCCTTTGGTTGCATCGTAAAAATGCGGAATAAGGCTTACAAGCGAAGTCTTGCCGCTGCCCGTTGAGCCGATAATTCCTATAACCTCGCCGCTGTTTGCAGTGAAGGTGATGTCCGAAATACTCTCGTCGCCCGCACCGTCATAACTGAGCGACACCCCGTCAAATGCAACGGCGTAGTTGTTGGTAACCCGTGCATTATCGCTTTTTTTAAGCGTGCTTTCGGTTTCAAGCACGGCTGCAATTCGGGAGCCTGAGGCAAATCCCTTTGTAACGGTTACAATAAGGTTTGCGAATTTTACAAGTTCTACAAGAATCTGGCTGAGATAGTTATACAGTGCAACAACGTCGCCCTGCGACAGTCTGCCGGTGTTTACACGCACTCCGCCGTACCTGATAAGAACGATTATGCCGAGGTTGACTATTACGAAGGTCAGCGGATTCATAAGTGCCGAAATCCTGCCTGCAACACGCTGCAGATGTGCAAGGTAGTTATTCTTTTTGTTGAAGCGTGAAAGCTCGTTTTCCTCGTCGCAAAACGCACGTATAACCCTTGCACCGTTGAGGTTTTCACGTGTGAGCAGAGTTACACCATCAAGCGTTGACTGCACCTCTTTGTACTTCGGTACAGTGATTTTCATAATAACAAAAACAACAACGCTGAGTGCTGCGATTATACCGAGGAATATAAGACCTGCCTCAACGTCAATGAACATAGCCATAACAAACGCACCCGCCACAATAAACGGCGAACGCAGAAAAAGGCGAAGCACCATATTTACGCCGCTCTGTGCCTGGTTGACGTCGTTGGTAATTCTGGTAATCAGAGTTGCGGTGCCCACCTTGTCAATCTCGCTGAACGAAAAGCCCTGTATTTTTTCAAAAAGTGCGTGCCTTACCTTTGTTGCAAAACCCGTTGCAGCCCTTGCCGCAAAGTACTGAGCACTGATTGCGGCTACCATTCCCACAAGTGCAAAAAGCACAAGCAAAACAGAGCGTGAATATACCACGCCCATATTCTCTGCTCTGATACCCTTGTCGATAATCGACGCCACTACAAGCGGCACGGTAAGTTCAAACACCGCCTCAAGCATCTTAAAAAGCGGTGCGAGCACACATTGAATTTTATAGTCTTTAAGATAAACGAGAAGTTTTTTCATTTTAGTCAAAAAGTACCGTACTGAAATATCTTTCGCCTGTGTCGGGCAGAACAGTAACAACCGTTTTGCCTTTGCCAAGACGACGTGCGAGCCTTAAAGCAGCCGCAACGTTTGAACCGCTTGAAATACCGCACATAATACCCTCTTCGCTTGCAAGACGGCGTGCGGTCTCTATAGCCTCGCTGTCCGAAATAACACAGATATTATCGTAGATTTTTGTGTTAAGGTTTTCGGGGATGAGTCCGTCGCCGATACCCATCTGAAGATGAGTACCGACCGAGCCGCCGCTGAGAATTGCAGCATTTGCAGGTTCAACAGCCCATATTGTAATTGCCGGATTCTGGCGTTTAAGCACCTCTCCTATACCGCTGATTGTACCGCCCGTGCCAACACCGCTGCAAAAGCCGTCAATCTGGCAGTTAACCTGCTCAAGAATTTCGGTTGCAGTGTAGTAGATATGTGCCTTCGGGTTATCGGGATTGTCGAACTGCGACGGGATGAACACGTTTGGGTCTTCAGCCGCCATACGCTTTGCGGTCTGTATGCACTCTTCAATGCACGCTCCGATGTCGCCGTCGTCATGAATAAGCACAACCTCGGCACCGTAGTTTTTAATAAGTTTGCGGCGTTCTTCAGACACGGAATCGGGCATAATAATTTTAACCTTATAGCCCATTACCGCACCTACAAGGGCAATTCCGATACCCTGATTTCCGCTCGTGGGTTCAACGATAACGGAGTTCTGATTAATCTTGCCGTTTTTGGCTGCGGATTTAAGCATATTGTACGCCGTGCGTGTTTTAATCGAGCCGCCGATATTTACACCCTCGTACTTAACAAGTATTTCCGCATCTTCGGGACCTGTCATTTTATTAAGGCGAATCATCGGCGTGTGACCGATTGCGTCAAGAATTGTATTACAAATCATTTTGCTACCTCGCTGTGAATTAAATGCTTAAATTATTATATATATTAAATTCGGTATTGTCAAACTTTTATTAACGGTTAGTTAACTGCAAATAAATTTTTTGTATATTAAAATGCAAATCTTTGACTTGCCGAACAAAGAATGATATTATTAAAGCATAATATCATTAGACAATAAATCGGTGAAGATTATGAAACAAAGAATTCTGAATTTAAGGAACAAATATATGATTGTACTTCAAATTGTTTTAACGCTCGCAGGACTGTATATAATCCGCATTTATATGCCGCCGCTTGTAAGTCTCGGCATACTCAACGCAGGCAACCTTTTCGGATTTGCTGCAGGCGGAGGACTTGCCCTGCTCGGCGTTTTTCTGAACGTGATTGTAAATTCGGTAAAGCGGCAGCTTGAAGGCGGACACCGAAAACCGACAATAATTATTCTGACTGCGGTTACTGCACTGGCAGTTGCGTTTTTAGTTGCTTTTTTCGGCACGCTTGCAAGTATTGTGAGCCACTCGCACGAAACGGCGACAGACCAGACAACCGTAATTGTGCTTGGCTGTCAGATACGGGGCAGCAAGCCGTCAGGCTCGCTCAGAGCAAGATGCACCGCCGCTGCCATGTATCTTGAAGAACATCCCGACGCCGTGTGTATTGCCTCGGGCGGTCAGGGCAGCGACGAGGATTTGAGCGAAGGTCAGTGCATATACAACCTGCTGACCGAAAAAGGTATTGACGGCAGCCGCATTTACATTGAGGACAAGTCAACAAACACCGACGCCAATATTGCGAACTCGGTTAAGATTATTGAGGAAAACGGACTTTCAAAAGAGGTTGCAATTGCCACGAACGACTACCACGAAAAGCGTGCCGAAATGATTTGTGAAAAGAACGGACTTACAGCGTATTCAATACCCGCCCGCTCAACAAAATGGGCAAAGCCCACGTGGTTTACACGTGAGGTCTTCGGCGTGTGGGCTCAGCTTTTGTGAGCCGTTCCGTCTTGAGCCTTGAGCCTTGAGTCTTGAGCCTTGAGCCTTGAGTCTTGAGTCTTGAGCCTTGAGTCTAATAAAAGCCTTCTCTTTGAGAAGGCTTTTTGTTATGCTCTACGCTTATTTATGTAGTCTATAAGGAAGTCAGCTGTACCGCTTACGCCGAGGCGTGAGGAGTTGACGCATATATCATAATTTTTGAGTTCTCCCCACTTGGTCTTGCAAAACTGATTGTGGTACTCACGTCTTATTTTGTTGTTTTTCTCTATCATTTTGATAGCCTGCGGCATTGAGCAGTCGTGGAGTTTCATAATACGCTCGGTCTTGCTCAAATCGTCTGCGTGAACAAATATGGAAATCAGAGATGGATTGTCCTTGAGTACGTAGTCGGCACATCTGCCGCAGATTACAAACGACTCGCCGCTCGCTGCCTTTTCTTTAATAAAATCAAACTGCATCTCTGCAAGGGCATATTCGGGCGAACTGTTGTAACCGTTTACACTGCGTGACGTAAAGACGTTAATAATCTTTTCGTCAGACTTTGTAAAACCGCTGAGGTCCATTCCCTTTTCTTTGCCGATTTCGTCAAGCAGATTTTTGTCATAAAGCGAAACGCCAAAGTGTTCTGCCACAGCCTTTGCTATGTCGTGACCGCCGCTGCCGAATTCTCTGCTGACAGAAATAATAAACTGATTGCTCATAATGTTACTCCTTTCTGCTATTTCATCACCTATATTATACTACGAAACAAAGATTAAGTAAATACATTTTTGCACATAAAAAGGGCGGAATGTTCCGCCCTTTTTAAAATATTTATTTCTTTGTGAACTCTGCGTTTTTGAACATCTCGGTTACTTCTTCCTCAAGAACAGAGTCTTCGTGAATCTCGGTAATAGAGAATGAAGTATTTGAATTGAGTTTGATTACAAGATATTCACTTTCATCAGGTTCTGCAGTTACGTCGTCAGAAAGATATAATTTGTCGCCGTCAACCTTGTACTTACCGCTTGTATTAATATCACTTGCAAGGTCTGCTGCATCTAATTCGTCGTCCATTTCCTGTTTGAACTCGGCAATAAAGTCGTCCCACTTTTCACCTGAAAGCTGCTCGTAATAAGCAATAACCTCTTCGTCAGACATATCCTTGAGTGATTCTTCTGTGGACTTGAGAATCGGGATAACGTTTTTAGCAAGAGCGTCAATCATATCTGACTTGGTTTTATCAAAAGCGTCCTCGTCAACTGTAAGAGAATAGGTACCGTCCTCATTGAAGGTGAAGTTAAACACAAG
This sequence comes from Oscillospiraceae bacterium, assembly GCA_015065445.1. Lineage (GTDB taxonomy): Bacteria > Bacillota > Clostridia > Oscillospirales > Acutalibacteraceae > Eubacterium_R. The sequence continues at coordinate 7,459 of SVQF01000040.1, forward strand.
TTCAAACTTGATACCGTCGAAGAGTGCCTGTTCTTCTGAGCCAACCTCTTTTTTGAGCATCTCGGTAAAGTCGAGGTTTGCACTCCAGGTACCCGGAAGAGCGTCTTTAAGAGTCTTGGGTGCTTCGGTGGTCTGGCTTGATTTCGGTTTGCCGTCCTTGCCGTCCTTATCGGAACTGTCGCCCTTACCCTTGTAGATTACAAAAGCAGCGGTAACACCGATTGCAATTACGAGTATCACTGCAATAATTGCAACAATAAGACCTGTCTTTTTCTTGGGCTGAGGTGCAGGAGCAACAGGATACTGTGGAGCCTGTGGCTGAGGAGCATACTGTGGCTGCTGCGGAGCCTGTGGCTGCGGTGCGTACTGAGGTTGCTGCGGAGCCTGCGGCTGAGGTGCGTACTGTGGCTGCTGCGGAGGCTGCGGCTGAGGAGCATACTGCGGTTGCTGCGGAGCCTGTGGCTGAGGAGCATACTGCGGTTGCTGAGGAGCCTGTGGCTGCTGCGGAACCTGTGTGTTATCATTTTGCTGGGGATTTTGCGGATATCCGTTTGGGAACTGATTGTCCATAAATTTTACTCTCCTTTAAATATGATAGTTTTATTATATACAAATACACAATATTTGTCAATTAATAATAAGCGGAACAGTAAATACTGCTCCGCTCATAAATTTTTATTAATCTTATGATTTTACTTCTGTTTCTCGTTTTGTAACAAGCTCTTCAAGAATTTTCTCATGCTCAGCGTCTGACATTGCATAATTCTTGGTAGGAATTACCGAAAGGAGCATACCTACTGCAATCGGAATAGAGATAAGGAAGAACATTGCCATTGCGTATTTACCGTCGTTCATCTGATAGAAGTGAAGGTATTTTTCGCCGTCAAAGTTATGTTTAATAGCGACCTTAAGTGCAGCTTCAACATCCTTAACAACGTCGTCAGAGAAGCCGACAAATGCGTATACGCCTCCCTGAATAAGGGCTGCAATACCACCCGAAAGCTTTGTAAGGAACGACTGACCCGAGAAGAATACGCCGTCGGGTCTGTTACCGTTGTGGTATTCCTCGTAGTCAACGCAGTCGGCAATCATAATTGACTGCATAACGTTGATACCGCCCATTGCTGCAGCTGCAAGTGCAAGGAGAACACCGGTAACAATAACCATTGGAAGCGAAGTAAGGTCACCCTTTGCTAACAAATAAAGCACAAATATTAATGCAAACGGAACTGCACCTACGATTGAATAGAAGTTGTAAATAGTTTTGTTTTCATACTTCTTGACAAGCGAAGGCGTAATTCCCATTGCTACGAACTGACCGCCAAATACTGCAATACCGATAATTGCAACCTTGAGGAGAAGCGACACATCACCGAATACGCGATTGAAGTCGTTATCAAGATAATAGAACATCATAAACGGCATTGCAACGAGCATAAGCAGTTGCAGAGGGCTTCTGATGATGCCCGATATGAGAATCTGTCTGAAAGGTTTGCAATTCCACATAGTCTTGAAGTTGTCAATAATATTTCTCTTTTCCTTCTCCTGACCCGGAACTCTCTCTCTTGTAACAAGTCCTGCGATTTCAAACAGTGCGGCAGCAATAACCGTCATTACAATTACTGTAAAAATCCATGCAGCACGCTTGGTATCATTTTCTGCCATATTTGAGGTATATTTAAAACCGTTAACCATAGTACCGATTTTTGCGTTGTATTTGCCCTCAAATAAGCCCTTAACCATATCGGGAATAAACTGAACAAGAATACCAACGCCACCAAAACCTGCAGCGATACGTGCAAGACCGATAATCTTAGAGCGGTCCTCTTCGTCGTCCGTCATAAGTGAAGTAATACCCCACAGCGGAATATCGCACACTGTGAACAGCATACCCCAAATAATATATGAAGCAGCCGCCCAAGCAACAACAAGCGTTTTGTTTGCACCAGGGTCAGTGTATCTGCCGTTTATGAAGCAAAGAACGGTCATAACACTTATGATAATCGGGAAGAATATCAGGTACGGACGGCACTTGCCCCATTTTGAATTGGTTTTGTCTACAATTGTACCCATCATAGGGTCGTTAAACGCATCCCAGATACGGGCTGCAAATGTAATCGCACTGATTATTTGAACGGGAATAAACAGAACGAACTGGAAGTAATAACTGATAAGTCCAACTGCTATTATCTGGTAGATTACATTCTGTCCGAACATACCTGTAAGGTAGCCGAACATCTCTTTTTTTGTATAGGTGTTCTTGGAAATTTTAGAAGCTACATTTTCCATACCCATTCTCCTTTATTATAATTTACTAATACATTTTAACAGAAAAACGAGATTAACACAAGTTATTTTTGTATAAAATAATTATAAATTATTAATCATATTACATCTTCTGTAATAATTTCGTCTTTCCAGGTGCTGCGTGGAGGCGTGCAGGAATAGTCAAGAAGTTTGAGTCCTTTGACGTGCCTTGCCCATATGCCGTAGGCGGGAAGGTTGCGAAAACGCCAGCTTTCGGGATAAACGTCGCTGTACTCGGGAATGAACGAACGCCTGTCGTAAACTTCTTTGTACGGTGCATAACTGACGTTTATGTTTTTAAGCGTTATATTTTCAACGTACTTTACTTTTCCCTTTTGCTTAAAGCCTGCAAGGATAATCGGCACTTCGGCGTTTTTGCAGCTTACGTTTTCGATATATATGTCACGCACCTCGCCGAGCATATCAAACGTGTCTTTTTCGGCTGAGCGTGCCTTTTCACGCTTTTTGCCGAACTCTACGGCGTTTGCGGTTTCAGCAGTGACCTCGGCGGCTCTGTTGCGGTTGCAAAGGCGTATAAATATCGGGCAGGTCACTCTGTCCATCGTTATGTTTTTAACGGTCACGTCGGTGACTTTTGAGCCGTCCGCCGACTCAACTGCAATTCCGCTGACGGTACCCGGGTAAATGTCGGTCATCATAAACGAGCAGTCTTCCACCCTGACGCCCGTGATGTCATAAGTGGTTTCGGTTCCGATTTTAACCGAGTTTGCACAGGATATGACCTCGCAGTTTTTGACGGTGATGTTTTGCATTTTACCCTTGCTGCCAAGCCATATAGCATTTTTAATGCATATGCCGTCGTCGGCGGTTGACACAAAGCAGTGGTTGATGTCAACGTTGCTGCTGCCCGAAATATCAAAGCCGTCGGCATTTGCGACGTGGCGGTTGTTGTTGATTATAAAGTCGCTTATTTTAACGCCGTCGCAGCTGTCGAGTCTGAACGACCAGTGTGCAGCGTTTTCTATAATAAAATTATGTGCGGTAACGTTTGTGCAGTCCTTAAAATACACGGGTCCGCCGTACTTGCTCTCGTGTGCAAAACGAATCTGAGCCCTGCAGTCACGCCTCATCTGAATAACGTCAATAACGTCGGGGTGTTCGGTCATATTGCTGTCGAGCAGCGGTTTTCTGCCGAAGTATTCGCCGTTACCCTTCACCTTGCCGCCGCCCGTAAGTGTGATATTGCTGCACGAATCGGCGTGTATAATACCGAGGTGGTTGTACCCCTCTCCCGTCTTGTTTGAGCAAACGGCACTGCCCTTTGCGATAAACAGCGTTACGTCTGATTTAAGGAACAGCGTTGTTGTTATGTAATCGCCGCCGTCAACAAGAACCGTGCCCTTTGTTTTTGCTGCTGCGTCAATTGCGGCGTTTATGCAGTCTGCGTTGTTATTCTTATCAGTCGCCGCACCGAAGTCACGTATGTCGTACACATTATCGGTCGGGATTCGCTGCTCTTTTATGTACTCATCTTCGGGATAGTAACTTGAAAAGTCAAAAGGGTAAACCTCAATAAAAGGTTCACCCTTGGTAATTCTTAAGTCCTTGCCAAAAAGGAGTGTGTTGAGTTTGTCAATATAAGTTCGTCTGTCTTTCATAACAATATTAACCTTAAGCCTTGAGTCTTTGGTCTTGAGTCCGGGCTCACGCAGTGAACCATTATCTGATACTGTGAATGAGTTTTTTATCACGGCGTGCTGCCCATGCAACGTTATATGCGTGGTCGCCCATACGCTCAAGGTCCTGCAGCACTTTTGTGAATACAACGCCCGAAGCAGTTGAACACTTCTTTTCTCTGAGGCGGTTTACGTGATTGTCCTGTGCCTGATTTGTTTTTTTATCAATGCCGTCCTCAAGTGTGTGAAGCTCATGTGCTTCGCTGTCTGTAAGACGTCCGTTGATAAAGGCGTCAACCGAACGGTCAAACAGTACAAGAACATCGTCGTAAACGTCTTTAAACTCCACTAATGCCTCTTCGGAGAAATTAAGGCTGTTTTCCTTTGCCTCCTTTGTGCGTTCAAGCACGTTGAGAGCGTGGTCGCCTATTCGTTCAAGGTCGGTGATTGTACGTAGAACACGTACGATTCGTTCTGACACATCTGCGTTAAGTTCGTGCGAAGTAATATTCACAAGGAAGTCCGAAATTGAATGGTTAAGCCAGTTGATAAGTTCTTCGTTGTCAAGTATCTCTCGCTCGTGCGTAGTATCACAGTTGAAGAACGCCTCGCCCGTAAGAGCAATGTTTTTGCGTACAACCTGAGCCATACGGTTTACTTCGGCAACGACCTCCTGTGAGGTTGCCATCGGGTTGTCAAGCACTTTAGTATCAATATAAGTAAACCGCCTTTCTGATTCGTGCTCTTTGGCGGGAATCAGTTTTTCCGAAACTCTAACAACTGCAGGTACGAACGGCAGAAGAACAACCGCAGTTACAACCTTAAATATGATATGTGCTGCGGCAACCTGCACAGAGCCGTCGGCAGACACTGCTTCAACCCATCTGTCAAACGGTGTAAACAGAGCCAGCGGCGTAAAGATGAGCATACCTACAAAGTCAAAGATAAAATATACCATAGCGGCTCTTTTTGCATTTGTTTTTGCACCGATTGACGATAAAAACAGCGGCATTGCAGAACCTACATTAATGCCGATAATAAGGTAAATTGCAAAATTCAGCGGCATAAGTCCGTTGAGTGCAAGCATCTGAAGTACGCCGATTGACGCACTTGACGACTGCAATACCGAACACATAATAATACCGATAACAAGACCGAGAAACGGATTGTTAACGTGCGTAATAAAGTTCTGGAAACCTACGCTCGTCTGCAAAACGCCCATTGCGTTTTCGCCGCTCATAGTCTTGAGTCCGAAAAAGAGAATACCGAATCCGAGAATAATCTGACCTATATATTTTTGTGTGAGTTTTTTTGAAAACAACGCCATAACTGCACCGATAAAAATACAAAACGGTGCAATCGCCGAAACGTCAAGTGCAATCAGAACGGCGGTGATTGTGGTACCGATATTAGCACCGATAATAACACCCGTTGCCTGAGCAAGCGTCATAATTCCTGCGTTGAGAAAGCCCATAAGCATAACGGTTGTTGCCGAAGACGACTGAATAATTACCGTTACGATTACGCCAAGAAAAAATCCTTTAAAGCGGTTGCTTGTAAGCTTTTCGAGCAGGTTTTTCATTTTGTTACCTGCTACCTGGTTAATCCCGTCGCTCATATATTTCATACCGAACAGGAACAGTCCAAGGCCGCCAAGCAGGTAAATAATATTGCTGATACCCATATTCTACCTCGTTGTTAAGAATAGTAAAAAGTCCAACTTTTCACAAATACAGTATACACTATGTATTGTCAAATGTAAACAAAAAAATAATCAATTCCGATTAGTCGGAATTGATTATTTTAACTAACGCAATGATTTTGATACTTTTACCAAGTCGGTTATGTACTTATACGAGTAATACGGGTAACGTGAAAGCAGTAAATCAAGCAAGTCAGGGCATATATTTTTGTTTATCAGCCACTTTTTTACATTGAAGTCGTCCCGTATCTGCTTTGTAAGATATGACTTTCCCATAAGTGAAAAGTCGTCAAGCAGCAAAAATACGCCCTGCTGATAAAGCATAAGGTCATTTGTAGGCAAGTCAATCAGCTTTGCTGTAGGCGTATTGAGTTCGAGAAACGTACTGCCGCCGAAACGCTCGTATATACGCCTGTACTCCGCAATAGCCTCAAACGGATTTTCCATTTCGAAATTGAGCTGACGCTTCGCTGCGTCACGGAATACGAGCACGCTGTAATCCCTGAGCCACCTGTCGGCAGTTTCCTGCGAAGAAGTGTAGTCGTTATCGTCCTTGATTTCAAGCGTGTAAATCATTATGTCGTCGGTATAGGTCTGCCTGTCTTTAAGTGCAAAAGACATTGCGGGATACGGACTTTTTGTAAAATCAATAAGCGGACTGACGCCAATATAATGTTGCGAAAACGCAAGAAACTTATAAAGACTGTCACGGCTCACTTCACCGATAATATCGCTGTAAAGGTTGTAGTATGCCGTCATATTTTTGTAGTACGAACAGATAAAGTCGCTATCAACCATACAGACAATACGGTTATCTGCAACAAGACGCTCTTTATCTCTGAAAATCGTGGGCAAAAGCGGACGGCTGAGACTTGAAATTCTTTCGCCACGGTAGAATATCCTTTTCCCCTCTTCGTGCGGTTTAAGAATAATTTGCTCAAATTCATCAAGCGTGCTTATGTGATTTGTTTCGAGCCTGAAATCAAAATCAAGTTCGTTTTCAAGTTTCACTAATAAGGGATTTTTAATCATAAATAATTCCAACCTCAACACTGCGTGAACAGGCTCAATACAATCCTACCATTATTGCCTCCCTTGTCAAAGGGAGGGGGACCGCTTGCGGTGGAGGGATGGTCTGTTCCTTATGGACTCAAGACTCAAGTGCGAACGCAGTGAGCATCAATACTTATTATGCACCTTCTCGGCAAAGCACGGAAAATCTTTTATTTCGATTTTTGTGCCGTCGTCAAGGATTACAAGCCCGGTCATTTTGCCAAACACCTGGTGCTGCTCAGTTACAACAACTTTTAAATCGAGTTTGTCCGCTCTGTCAACGACGGGAACAAAGTCCATTTCAAATCTGCCGTCGCTCGAAGTGAACGTCCAAGGGTCAGTGTAGTTGTCGCTTATGTTGAAAGTGATGTCGTCGAGTTTGTTTGCAACGCCGTTATAGAACACAACGTTTTCGCTTGCTGCGGCAGTGTTGCCGAAACCGTAGCCGATGTTAAATCCAAAAGGCACGCCGTCAATCTGTCCCGAGCCGCTGCCCCAGTACCACACGTTGTTATACGTCCAAACGCCACGTCCCCAGTCAAGACCGCCAAAGTCGGTTGACGGGTCGAGTTCAAAGGTGACGCCGTCGTACTCCATTTTGCCGCTTGCACGCATACAGTTAATCTTCTGGTTATAGTAAAATGCGTGAGGGTCGCTGTCCCACGGTGTCGCAATAACCATACTGTCCTGCGGCTCGTCGGTGAGCATAATATTGCAGCGAATTCCCCTGCCCTTGTTGTAAGACGGATAATTCATACGCAGCAGCCTGCCGCCTTTTGTATGCAGAAACTCAATACCAAGTTTTCCGTTTTTAAAACTGACGTCGCCCTCTTTTGACGACGAAGGCATATGCCGTCTGCCGAGCGGCATAATTTCGAGTTGCGACTCGGTATTTGCAAAGCCGTTTTTCATATCGATTATGCTTACGGAGTGCAGCCCGATATAGCCGAGGTCGGCAACGGTAAGGCAAAGCACAAGCCCTGCGGAGTTGAGCATAACATAGTAGTAATCCCACTCTTTGATACGGGTTTTACGCTTTTTGATGTCGTTTCTGGAGTAGAGCTGAACGAGCGATTTGCTCCAGCCCGGTTCAACAAGTCTGCCGTTTTCGTCAAGCAGTTTGTGTGCCTGTGTTACTTCGTGATTACGCATAAAATTACTCCTTTCGTTTTTGTTCACTGCGTGAACAGACTCAAGACTCAAGGCTCAGTGGTGAGCATTAGTTTAAGTGCAAGTTCTGCTGCCTTTGTGAGTGATTCAACGGTTGTGTACTCGTCAACCGAGTGGCAGTTATTCATAGCTGTGGACACAACGATTCCGTCGATGCCGTACTCAGCAAGCACATTGTTATCCGAGCCGCCAAAGGTCGGCACACACTCGCCCGAAAGTCCCATCTTGCCGCATACCTCTTTAAAGCGTTTTACAACAGGGTTTGAGTCCTCCACGTTGAACGCCCTGATGTGCTTTGCGTACTCAAACTCAACTTTTGCACCGTACTTTTCGGCAACTCCGGTACAGATGTCAACAACGTTCTGATACTCAACGTCGCTCTGTGCGTCGTCAAACGCACGGATTTCGCCCGTAATCGTGCAGAGGTCGGGTACAATGTTTGTCGCCTTGCCGCCTTCAATAATACCGACGTTTGCGTTAACGCCATCACGCACTGAGCCGCAAGGAATTTGGCACACTGCCTCGGCAGCGGCTTTGATTGCGTGTACGCCAAGATGCGAGGCAAAGCCGGCGTGTGCGGACTTTCCTATAAACTTTACCGTATAAGTAAGGATTGTCGGTGCTGACGATGCGGCAGTACCAACCTCGCCGTCAAGGTCAAAGACGTACGCCTGCTTTGATTTAAGTTTTTTATAGTCAAGTACACTTACGCCTCCGCCGTGAGTTTCCTCGCTGACTGTGAACACAAGTTCAAGCGGTCTGTGCGGCAGGTTGTTTTCTTTGATTACCGTGAGAGCCTCGAGGATTGAAACAACGCCCGCAAGGTCATCTGAGCCGAGCACTGTGTCGCCTGCAGAGGTGATGGTTCCGTCGTCGTGAATAACAGCCTTTTTGCCGTGCGACGGCTCAACGGTGTCCATATGCGACGAGAATAAAATCGGCTCTGCGTCAACAGTTCCGTCAACAAATGCAATAAGATTGCCCGTAGTGCCGCCGATTTTTTCACCTGCGTTGTCCTCATTTGCATCAATTCCGATGCCCTTAAGATAGTCTTTTATGTAGTTGCACACAAGTCGTTCGTCAAACGAAGGGCTGTCGAGTGCAACCATATTTGTAAAATTACGTATAATTCTTTCTGTGTTTACCATTGTAATGCTCCTTACGTCTTTATACTATTAATATAGCACTAAAGTCTCGCTCTTTCAAGGGCGACTGTAATTTTATACAATGTTTGACATATGAACATTAATATCTTATAATTAAATTGAAAGAGGGATTAGTATGGGATTTGAATTTGCAAAGGCGTCCTGCTGCGAAAGCGGGATTAACCCCGAGGCTGTTTATAATTTTATAACCCGTGCCGAGAACGAAAACCTCGGCATAGACAGTTTTATACTGCTTAAAGCCGGAAAGGTTGTTGCCGAGGGTTGCCATGCTCCGTACACAATGACATCCCCGCATGTGCTTTATTCAATGTCAAAATCAATCACGTCGCTTGCACTCGGATATGCAATCTGCGAGGGCAAAGTCAGTCTTGACGACTCAATTTGCAAATACTTCGGCGAGTACGACAGGCACGGCAAAAACGAAAAAATCACCGTGCGTCACCTTGTTACAATGACCGCAGGCAAAATGATTGGTATGGCAAAGAACAGGCACCACAAGGACTGGATTAAAATTTTCTTTGACTCGCCTTTTATCGCAAAACCCGGCAAAATATTCCTTTACACAAACGACAACTTCTATATGCTCTCGGCAATAGTGAGCAAAGTTTACGGACAAACGCTGGTTGACTTTTTGTATCCACGTCTGTTTGAACCGCTTGAAATTGAAAAACCCGTGTGGGAAGTTGACGATTTCGGCTACGCTGCAGGCGGCTGGGGGCTTTATATGAGCATAACCGACTGTGCAAAGATTATGCAGTGTATGGCGTACGGCGGCGTTTGGAACGGCGAGCAGATTATTCCAAAAGAATGGATAGACGTGGCAACAAAATATCAGGTGCCGACTGTTAAAAAAGGACAGATTGATGTCACAAAAGGCTACGGCTACGGTTTTTGGCGGACGTCCGTGCCAAACTCGTACAGAGCGTACGGGCTGCACGGTCAGGTCGGATATGTGTTTGAGGATAAAGATACTGTTCTTGTGCTGCACGCAGGTATATCGAGGGATGAACTGCTGAGCCTTGCGATTGACGATATGGCTAAAACTCTGTGGGACGAGCCGAACGCAGAATTTGAGGACAAGTTGAGCGAACTGCTGCTGTCACTCGGCGACAAGGACAACCTCCCCGTAGAAAGCCGCAACACCGAACTCGAAAAGCGTTACAGCCAGAAAACGCTTAAAACACGTTCGAGCATATTTGCCTCAATGCTGCACGCAACTATGTCAACCGTTATGAACGAGCCAAGCGGCAA
>SVQF01000041.1 GCA_015065445.1 Oscillospiraceae bacterium
AAAATTCCCACATTACGTTTCTCTTGTAGGGCAGACAAGGCGTATAATGGGAATTTAGCCATCGCTCGTTGTCGCTTGCGACAAACTGAGCGGGCAATATAATCATTGGATAGTGTGATTTTTCACACTATTACCTCAAAGAAGTGAGTTTGTAAGAAGAATTTTTTTCGCCCTCAATGGCGATGTCTGCGTTGATAAAGCGGAGTTTTTGCCGCAGATACGAAACGTACATATACACAAGTTCGGCAGTCTTATTCTCTTCCTCACGCCAGACCTTTTGCAGGATTTCGTCTGTTGACAGTTCTTTTTCGGCATTGAGCATAAGAAACTCCATCAGTTCCGCCTCCTTGCGTGCAAGACGTATTGAATTCTTGGCACCGAGTTCAAGCTGCGACGTATTGAGCGTGATATTGCCGAAAGTCAGCTGAGACGAATTGAATGAAGCAAAGCGGCGTGTTTGCGACTTAATTCTTGCAACAAGTTCTTTAATCGCAAAAGGCTTGGTAAGATAGTCGTCCGCACCGGAGTCAAGACCGTTTACCCTGTCCTCGACCTCCGACTTTGCGGTGAGCATAATAACAGGAGTGACGTCTCCCCTTGCCCTGATTTGTTTTAAAGCTTCTATGCCGTCCATTTCAGGCATCATTATATCGAACACCATACAGTCAAAGGCACTGTTTTTGGAGGCTTCGAGTGCTGCCTTGCCGTCATACACGGGCGTTACGTCATAACCCTGTGCGGCAAGCACTGTAGTAACAGCCTTTGATAAGTCGAGTTCGTCTTCTGCAAATAGTATTTTCATATATCAGCCCTCACGTATCAGGTCACGTATTGTCTGCATCGTGATATCGCACGAGGCAAGTTCGTCGGCACAGCGTCTGAGTTCGGAACTTATGAGTTCACGTGACCCGATATCCTTCTTATACGTCATTTCGTGTTCAAGCGCCGCCCACGAGTCCATAGCGATTGTGCGTATCTGTATTTCGGCGTAGTAAATACCCGGATTGTTACCCAGTGCATCTTCGTACGGCACGGTGACGGCGAGAATTATATGGTAACTGCGGTAGCCGTTTGGCTTTGGTGAAGTAACAAAATCTTTTTCCTTGACCACCGTGCAGTTTTCCATAGTTTTTATATAGTCTGCAAGTTTAAAAATATCGTCGCCAAAACGTGTTACAATGCGAAGTCCGATTGCGTCCTTAATATCACACAGTGCAGACTTTTCGTTTTGCGGCAGCCCTTTTCGTGTACATTTTTCACGCATACTTGAATCCGACTTAACACGGAAACCCAGATGCTCGTAGAGGTTGCTGCCCTCACGCTTTGCGTACAGGCGGTTATATTCAGCTATACTGTCGGCAAGGTAGTGCATAACAGTATCAAGCGTTTTTTCATATTTTCCGTAAATGCTCATAATTAAAATCCTTAGTATTATTTAACTGAAGAATAACGCTTTATTATTAAATAAACATTAATTTTGGGATTTGTTTACCGTAATAATACCTGCAACCGCAAGTACGAGTGCGGGCAGTGCGAGTGCAAGCGATGATGACGATGAAGAACTGTCGAACATAAGCGACAGAACGAAACCGAATATCGGCGTTAAAAATCCGCAGACGGTGACCTTTGAAACGCTGTTGTACTTAATGAGGATGCTCCACATTGAATATGCAAGTGCGGACACGAGCATAAGATACACGGTTATAAGTACTCCCGCTGCGTTGACGGTGCTTAGCCTTCCGCCGAATATGAGTCCTACGCATATCATAACCGCACCGCCGAGTACAAACTGCCAGCCCGAAAGCATTGCAGGGTCGGAGTCTTTGCTGTAACGTTTCATAAATACAGACGAAAACGCATACGACAGCGACGAGAGTATTATAAACCCTTCGCCTATAGGTTTTCCGCCGCTTGTAAATGCATCGAGGCTTACAAGAATTACGCCGGCAAATCCAAGCAGTGAGCCAACGATTTTTGCTGCGGTGAGTTTTTCAAACTTAAACAGCAGTGCCGAAATAAGTATTGCAAAAAATACGCTTGTTGCGTTGACGACCGAGGCTCTGCTACCCGTTGTGAAAGCAAGACCAAGGTAGAAAAACAGGTACTGCAGTACTGTCTGAAACACCGACAGAACAGCGATTTTCGGTGCGTCTGTTTTTTTGAACATCAGCGTTTTTTTCTGCAGAAGCGAGAATATAAGCAGTGTAAGAACACCCGCACCGAAAAAGCGTATTCCTGCAAACAGGATAATAGAAAATGTGTCGCCCGAGTTAATGCCGAGTTCTGAATACCCTGCACGGATTGCAGGGAATGCCGAGCCCCACAGCATACAGCAAAATGCCGCAGTGAGCCAGATTATATAGTTTTTGGTGAATATACTTTTCTTTTTCATAATATAACAACAGGGCGGGTTAACTACCCGCCCGCTAATTGCTTAATTATTTTCTTTTGATGCCTCTTGACTTTTCAAGGAATTCGTCCGAAGCCGGGAAGTGGTTCTTATAAACGATGTCGAGTGAAGCACTCTTGTTCTTGATTACGGCAACGTTTGCGTGCTGTACGTCAATGTGAACGTCCATTTCGTAATCAGCCTCTGTGATTTCCTTTGTCTTGGTGTTAATCTTAACGGTACCTGTACCGCCTGCGTAGTTAACAACAAAGTTTTCTTCGATTGTACCCTCTGAGAACGAAAGAACGCTGATATTGTTTACTGTTTCGGAAATGTCGCCGAGAACGTTGAAGAATCTGCCCTGCGGGTCCTGGTCAGCCATTGAAAGAATCTGTGCTTTAGGCTGAATTGTGATGCTGATTGTGCCGTCCTTGTTGTCTGTTACGTTACAAGCAAGAACATCCTCTGCAGTGAGGTGCGACTCTGTCTGAGGAATCTTTGAGCCGTCAGGTCCGTCGTCACGCTGGTCATAAACCGGGTCACGGTTTGCTGCAGGCGGAAGTCCCTTAGGAGCACCCTTAAACAGTCCGTCAAGTACGCCGGGAACAAGGTTTGTGATAATAGAAGGAGCCGGCTGACCTTCAATCATAATATTTTCTACTGAAAGGGTCTCATCGCCGAGAAGCTTATAGTAAGTTTTTGCCTCGCCGTTTTCTGTATAAGAAGCGGTGAGAGTCTTGTTATAGTTAAAGCATTCAACATAATATGCAACTACGTCATCCACGGTGTCAAACTTAACTCCGCCATATGTACCGGCCTGGAACTCGTCAATCTTTGGCTCGTCAACAAATTCCTCTTTTGGAGCAACCGGCATTTTCGGTGAAGAAACAGCTACGATAACAACTGTTGCGATTACGAGAATTATAAGCAATATAAACAAGAATTTATTAAATTTGCTTAAACCTGATTTTGCTTTTACCTTTGCCATAAGTATTCTCCTTACAAAAGTTATTTACAAAGTATTACTACTATATAATACATTAAATCATTTGCAAATTCAATATTTTTTTTTAAATTTAGCAAAATATATGATATAATATATACAAATTTATTTAAAAAGGTCAAAAAAACAATGGAAATCAAACCGATTGCACATATAAAAAACGACTTCACTTCCAAGTTTGCAATACCGAGGCAGAGCGGACTGACAAGCATAAAGAGCAAAATAGTTTTTGAAGATGAATACAAAGACGAAAACGCAGTACGTGGGCTCGGCGACTTCAGCCACGTATGGCTGATTTGGGGCTTTAGTGAAAACATAAGGGATAATCACTCGCTGACGGTTCGTCCACCGAGGCTCGGCGGCAACGAAAGGCTCGGCGTTTTTGCCACACGCTCCCCTTTCAGACCGAACAACCTCGGTCTGTCGTGCGTTAAACTTGAGGAGGTCAAAAGCGGAGTTATTGTAGTAAGCGGAGCCGACCTTATGAACGGCACGCCGATTTACGACATAAAGCCTTACATACCGTACAGCGACTCGGTTGAAAATGCAAGCGGCGGATTCACCGACGAAAGAGAATTCCGTACGCTTGAAGTAGTTGCCGACGAATCGGTAAAGGCTGCAATAGGCGATAAGTGGCAGGTACTTGAGGAAATACTTAAAAACGACCCACGACCTGCGTACCAGACCGACGGCGAAAGAATATACGGTTTTTCGTTTGCGGGGCGTGAGGTAAAGTTCTGCGTTAACGATGACGTATTGAAGGTACTGGAGATTAGCGATGGATGATACACAATTACTTAAAAGCAGGCTGAGTGACCTGTCGAGGCGTGCGTTTGAGCGGAACTACACGACGTTTTCGGACTTTTTGACAATGGAAGAAGTCGGTATACTCAGCACTATGAAGAGCGAATCGCCGTTTATTATTTACGGTGGATACGAAGGGGCGGAGCGTTGTGTTGCAGCGTTTGGCGACAAAGTAAATTACAGCGACTTTCCGATTGACTGCGTTGAGATTTCGCCGCTTTTACAGAAGTTTGCCGACAGTCTGACGCACCGTGACTTTTTGGGCTCACTTATGAATCTCGGTATAAACCGCAGCACGCTCGGTGATATTATTGTAGCGGACAACGTAGGTTACCTGTTTTGCCTGAGAAGTATGAGCGAATACATCTGCGACAGTCTTACCCGCATAAAGCATACAACAGTCAGCTGCAGGGTGATTGACGAACTGCCCGACTGTGCGGTAAAAGAACCTGAGGTTAAAGAAATAATTACAGGGTCGCTGCGTACCGACGCAGTTATTGCAGCGGTGTATCACCTGTCGAGAAACGATGCGAAAACGCTGTTTTTACAGGACAGAGTATTTGTGAACCACAAACCCGTCAGCAGCACGTCGCATATTCTGAACGACGGCGACACTGTAAGCGTGCGGGGTCACGGCAAATTTGTGTTTAACGGAACTTTACGCAGCACAAAAAAAGACCGACTTGTAATTGAAATCGGGCTATATATATAAAAATTGGGCGGTTTTAACCGCCCAATTTTTTATTTTCTTGATTTAATCTGTGACTTGACTATATGCATAACGGCACTGCCGCCCTTAGTGACATAGTCTTTTATATTGCCCGCAAGACCCGACCATACGGGATTGATGAGTTTGTTCTCTTCAATGCCGTCAGCCTTTGCCTCTTTTATACGGACGTTATCGTCGTAGAAAGGTGTAAGAACGCCTGCCTCGTTATCCGTAGCAACCGCACCGTCTGCAAAGGCAATAATATCTGCCAGCTGCTTTTCGTCAGGTTCTGCACCTTCAAAACCGAACAGTGCAAGCATTGCGGTTTCGCCGTTGCCGTTATAAGCAGGACCGATTGATTTACCCTGCGGCGTAATCATTGTGTAGGTTGCAAGAATCTGGTCCTTAGCCCTGCCCCAGTGATGACGCTGTTTGCCGTAGTAGTGACCAAACGGATTCATATGAACGGTTTTATCCTCGTCAAGTCGCATCGGGCAGTACGCCATAGAATTCAGCACCTGACGGGCGTTTGCTATAATGAGTCCGCCTTTTTCGTCTGCAAGACCTACAACGCCTGCCGTAAGCTGATGGTTAAACGACGCAAGGCTTTTGTTCTTTTCGTCGCACTCGGGGAACGACTGCGTTCTGAAAGACGAGATGTCGTTCATAAAGTTACGCTTGATTACACGCACGTCGCCGTCAAGGTGCGGCGTAAGCTGAAACGGAACAGCCTCGGTCCACTTCATATCACTGAACCTGCCGAGCGATGAATTTTCGGTAGAAATAGAAGTGGTTTCAGGTGTGTAGGGATAGTTTACATTGGTGCGGACAAAAATTGCATCGCTCGACTTCATCTTAAAGAAGTCATATTCAAAGCTGCCCTGCTCCGTCTGTGACGGGAGGTTGATTATACCGCTGATTCTGAGTCCCTCGCCCGAACCGCCGAGGTCGAGCGGAGAAACGAGAGTTTTTTCAAAGTCGTACTCCTTGCCGTCATAGGTTACAAAACTTCTGAGAAACTCGTTTTCGCCGATTTCCCTGCCGCATGATTTTACGCTGTAAATATTGCCGTGAACCGAAAACTTGATTTCGAGGTTATCGGTTTTAAGGTCGATTTCGGCAGGCTTTGGGTCACGTGGAATATCAACGCTGACGTCGACCGTGTACTTCTCCTGCACCTTTTTAAATCGCATTATCGCAAACACGCTGTTCATACCGCTGTCCATAGGGATAACGGTATAATCTTCGAGTCCGCTCGCTTTGAGTTTAATCTGAGCCGCAGAGTCAACGTCGATGTTGAGTCTGAGCTGAACACACTGGAGAGTTGATTTTGTGACATTGTGAAGCGTCAGTTTTTTGTTGACATCGAGTGCGTCTTTTTCCTCGGCGATAATCTTTTCGGCAAGTTCATTTGCCTTGATTTCACGCTGAATATTGAGAACCGGTGTTGCAAGCCCGAAGTGAGTTGTTGAAAGAAGAAGCACTCTGTCCCTGAACGACGGAGCGTCGAAGTCGCTTTTGGCATTAACGGCTGCCATAGCCCTTGCACGCTCGATTGAAGTCCAGATTTTGCGGTTATACGGCTTTTCCGACCAGGAGGCATATCCAGTGAAGTTGCCGTCCGCAGTATCGTGAGTAAAGTCGATTTCGCCAATCGGTTCGTGGTCTTTGAGGTAACCGCCCGGTGTGTTGTAAACAACGTAGTCAAGGTCTGCGACCTCACGTACAAGACCTTCAATACCGTTTGAATTTGCAATTTTGCCCTTGATAACAGGAACGGGCATCGGCTCCCAGAACGGACTGTCGGCATCCATATTTACAAAAATAAACAAATCGCTGTTTATTTCGCCGTCGAGCTGCTTTTTGCGAAGTTCCTTAACCCACGCACGCAGGCAGCCTGCGTCGCATACGTCGGAGTTGTTGTAGGTTGGAAGTATAGTCATACTTTCGCCCTTATAGGTGTACTTCAGCGGGTTGAAAGCAAGTTCGTCGGGGAGTTTTGGAACTATAGTTCTGAATGCGTCAAACGGTACGCAGGAATAGTAAAGGCAAAGAGCCTTTACTCCCGTTTTGTTGTAGAGCTTTACCTGCGAGGGAGTGAACATAACCTCCTGCGGTCTGACTATTTTTTCGTACTCGCCGAAAATGTCCTGAAGTCCGCTGCCCTGCTTGTTGGTTACTGCAAGTTCTATTGACGCCTCAAACTCCTCTTCGTTCATAGCGGACAAAGCACCGTTTGAGTAGCCCATTATGATGTTTTCGTCGCCGTACTTTTTAACACGCTCTTTCATACCCTCGATAATGTCGGGTGCGTACTCGGGCAAAATCTGTTCGAGCGAGAAAAAGTTTTCGCTGTCCCAGGTGCCTTTTACGGGTATGCCCTCTTCGTTGCACTTGTTGAGTACGTCGATAATCTGACGGATTATTCTGATGTCGGAGCCGAAACCGAGGTTATCGTTTGTGTCGCCCCTGTAAGAATGGTAGCAGTTTACGTGAAAGCCGAAACCGACGTGAATTTTGTTATTATCCATAAATTACTCCTGAAAGTATTGCTGTTATTCTGCGTCCTGCTCTGCTGCTCTGCGGGCTATGAGCTCTTCGTGAACCGAAGCAAGTTTTTTCTTTGAAAGGTCGTAACCGAAGAAGAGTACAACTGCCATAACTGCGAGCATAATTGCAGGAACGATAGTAGAAATTTTATAAATATCCGATACAACTTCAGGCTTTAGGAGTTCGCCGTTTTTGGTTGCTTCAACATCGTAGTTGATAAATGCAAGAAGTGCGTTGAGTCCTACGCCTGCGAGCGTCTGACCGAGTTTTCTTGTGAAGGAGAAAAGTGCGTAGGTCATACCCTCTTCCCTCTTGCCCGTTCTTACTTCGTGGTAGTCGATAACGTCCATTACAAGAGCCCACACCTCAAGAACGAGGAACGTCTGTCCGAGACCCGAAAGGAATGTAAGACCGAGGAACACGTACGGTGCCATATTGTTTGTGGGGTCGGCAAGCGAGGTGTCTTTGATTAAATACTGAACAAGCACTGCAACCGACGCAAATGCCATACCTACGGCACAAAGTTCTTTTTTACCGAACTTTACAATAAGTTTGTTCATAATCGGGATAAAGATTGCCATAGGAAGATAAGTGCAGACGGATACCATTGCGTACAGACCCGGTTTGCCGAAGTAGTCGGTGAACAGATATGTATAGGTTGACTGATAGTAGAACTGGAACGCAATAAGAAGCATTGACGCTATGCAAAGCATAATGAACGCTCTGTTCTTTGCCAAATCTTTAAGTGTTGCAACTGCGTTGTGGTTTTTATCCTTAACCTTCTTCTGAGGTGCAATACGCTCTTTGGTGAGTTTGTAATGAGCGAAGTATACGCCTACTGATATTACGCAGAGAACAAGAACGCACCAGAAGAGTTTGTCGCCGTTAAGCTGCTTATGGGCTACGCCGTTTGGATATTTGCCGACTGTTTTGTAAACAATCATAGGAAGAATAATTGTGCCGGGCAGACCGCCTACGCCTGCTCCGATTGAACGCCACATAGAAAGTGAGGAACGCTCAAGTTCGTCGTCGGTGATAACCGAAGCGAGCGAACCGTAAGGAATGTTTACAGCGGTGTACATCATACCGTAGATAATGTAGGTGATGTACGCATAAACAAGGTATTTGGTCTCGTTCCAGCCGGGAACTTTGAGGAACATAAACGCTGCCGAAACCGCAAGCGGAACGGAAAACCAGAGTATCCACGGTCTGAACTGTCCCTGTGGTCTCGGTTTGCGTGACTGAATAAACGCACCCCAGAGCGGGTCGTTGATGGCGTCCCATATTCTTGCAACAAGAATAAGCACAACGATGTACTTGGGGTCTATGCCGAGAACGTTTGTATAAAACTGATTCTGAAACGCACCGATGAGCGAGAAGGTAAGCAGTCCGCCTGCGTCACCGAGTGCATATCCCACTTTATCTTTTAACTTGATGCCGTGGGTCAACGATTTTTCTTCCATTATTATGCCTCGCTTTCAAAGAAGAATTTTTTTGCACAGACGCCCGCAGTGCCGATATAATCAACCGAACCGTTGAGCAAAGATACCTCCATCATATCCTCGCTGAGATTAGTGTTATAGCGTATGCACTGGCGGATAAGTTTGTCTGCCACAAAGGAATTATTAAACATTGAGCCGAACAGAACAATATGTTCCGTATTTAAAATTGTGGCGGTATTTGTTAGTGCAAGTGCCACCAGATTAATTTTATGGTCAATAATATTTACAGTATTATTATCGCAATTTTTAAGTATTTCGTCAAGTGGAAGTTTAGTGCCGAGTTCAGCGAGGATTGAGTCCTCGCCCGCCTCTGTTTCAAGGCAACCGAAACGTCCGCAACGGCACCGTCTGCCTGCGGGATTAACGATGTAATGACCGATTTCGGTAGCGGACGAGTCGTTACCCGAAAAAACTCTGCCGTTTGCGACGATTGCCGAGCCGATACCGGGTCCCCACTTAAGAAACAGCACCGAGCCTGAACTTTTTGCACTGCCGAAAATGAGTTCGCTTTCGGCAAACGCCTTTACGTTGTTTTCTATAACAACGGGTAAATCAAAAGCGTCACTGAATTTTTGCCGCAGATGTTTTTCTTTCCAGATGCCGAAGTCGTCTTCATCGGGCGAACCGATAACGCACACTCCCGTACCGACAATACGGTCTTTTAATCCGGCGTTTTCGTCAAGGAACTGTACTCCCTGCCTCAACACCTCGTCAACGTCGTTTATAAAAGGCAGCCTTTTTTTGTTTACAAGCCTGCCGTCAAGCGTACAGAGCGAAAGGGTTACAGCGTCTTTTTCGGCATTGACTCCAAAGCATATTTTGTCTTTATTGCCGAGTGTAAGCAGTATTTCCCTGCGTCCTGTTTTGCCTGCTGCGTCAGCCTCGCCTACCTCACGGATAAAACCCGTTTCTATAAGCGAAGCACAGATTTTTGTAACTGCTGCAGGCGTCAGCCCGAGTTTAGCGGCAAGTTCCTTGCGGCTGAGGTCTCCTTCACGGGCAAGAGCGTACAGTATCAGCGACCTGTTTTCGTTTTTGACGAACTGAAGATTAAGTGCTTTTGTCATACTCACCGCCTCACTTTATAAGCAGCGAAACGCCGCTGATTCCCATAAGCACGTAGGTGATAATCATAAACCACCGCTTGTTCATATGGCGGAAAATAATGTTGCCGATTGCAAGTGCGGCAAACAGAATCGCCACTGAAACAGCACTGAGGACAATTGTTCGTGATTCAAAGTATCCTGCACGTATATCCGAAAACAGGATAATTGAATTAAGCACGCACCAGGTGGCGGATATTGTTACTCTGAACTCGTCACGGCCTTTGAGATGTTCTGATGCGTTGACCACCATAAGCGGTCCGCCGCAAGAGAACATACCGTGTACCACGCCTGCGAGAACAAGCACTGCAAACGACCAGATACTTGTTTTTTGCCTGTTTTCTTTTAAGGACTTCTCCTGCTTTTCCTTATACTTTTTAGAAAAAGTGTGGTAGCAGCCGAGTGCCATAAATCCGATAACGATAACGCCAAGCAGTTTGTACAGCAGTGCGGGGCTTACGTCAAAATACTTTGTGATTAAAAAGCCGCACACAATACCAACAAGCATTACCGAAATTATGCGGAAGAATTCTTTTTTGTTCAGTGCCTTACGGTTGATGGTGACAACGCCGACCGATACCACTATGCCGAGCATATTGAGGATAGGTTTGGCAGTTGTATAACCCACAAGCATAATAGAGAACGGCATTGCCAGTACAGTGCCGGCAAAACCCGTGATACACTGAATAATATTTGAGATTAAAACAACTAAAAAGAAAAGATATTCCCTGAAGTTAAACATCAGAATTTTTCTACCTCTATACCGAGCATATTTGCAAGAGCTTCGAGCTCTGAAGTGATGTCGCCCATAGCCACTGCAAAGTGCGGCTCCCAGCCCGAATTGACTGCACCGTAAACCGTGTCGGAGGCATTTGCGTCGGTTTTAACTACAATTGATGTGCCGAGGAACTGCTGAGGCTTGTCGAGTGCCTCGCCCCCTGCGATAAAGAAACGGAAAGTGCCGTCGGCTTTTTTGCCGATTCTGAAAATTGTAACGTGCTTTTCAGCCTTGCAGCCAAACTCGAGCGTCGGTCCTATTTTACGGTTGCAGTGTACTCCCGCACACGCACCGGTGTCTTCACGTGCGAGTGAGCAAGCCGCTGTGCCGCAGTGCCAGAATGTGACTGTGTTTTCGCCCTCGTCCATAGAAACGGGGTCGCCGAAAAATGCAGGCTTGCCCGTGAGGAACTGTGAGATGTACATTGTGAGTGCTCCGTAAGTATCTGCCTCGCAGGCAGCGGCAATACCGAGGTCGCCAAGCATAGCGAGTACAGAGCAGACGGGTGTGCCGAACGCAGTGAAGAAATCGGGCCAGCAGCGTGATGACAAGGCACCAATATTGTTTGCCTTAACGTATTCGTCATACGCTCTGTAAAGCCTTGCGAAATCAAGAACGTTTTTCTCCTTGATTTTATCAAGTCCCGTGATGCGGGTTTTTGCGTCGTCGAGGTAGGATTTGACGTCCTTATCTGTAAAGGTTTTTGCCTTGTCAATAAGTTCCCTCGCCTCAATTGAACTGAGCGTTGCACCAAAGGTCGTCATCATCTCCATATCGAGTGCTCTGCCAAAGCCGAAGCCCTGCGGAGTGTGACCTACCTGTAGAATATTCAGGCTCTTCATAGCCTTTTTAACACGTGCAGCTCTTATTGTAGCAGCAATCTTGCGTTTTACATTCTCCTCTTCGGGCGAGCCGAAGATGTACTCAAACGGTCTGCAAAAGCTCTTGAGTACATTTGCTGCGGAAAAAGCACCTGTAAGTGAGTTCAGACGCAGTCTGCCGCCGTCTATAACGGGCTCACGAAGAGTCCACAGAAGTACGGGGCAGTCAAATCTGCGAAGCACCTCTGCAATATACGCACCGTTTGCAAATGTGATGTTCTGCACAATTACAAGGTCGGGGTTTTTGTCCGCTGTAAAGGTGTTTAACTTGTCGATGCTGAGTAGCATTTCGTCGGGTACTTCAACTGCACCGTCAAGCTCAGCAAGCAGTTTTTTTGATTTTTCAAATTCTGTGCCTGCACTTTCAAGGTGGAAGGTAGGCACGCCGATTGGAATATATAAAAAATTAAAATGCATAATTATTACCTTTGAATATTAGTATTTGAGTTCTTTGTTGATTCCTATAAGTCCTATATGTGCACCCTGTCTGACCAGCGGCTCCCTGTCCTTGTGGGCGATAACCCACTTGTTTTTCTGCAGGAGGAGTTCGCTTTCGGGGTCGGTGCTGTCAGGCTTATAATCAAGCGGAGTGTTAGTGCCTCTGGGCAGGATAACTATGTCCTTAAAACCCTCGTCACTCACTCTGCAAGGCGAGAGGTGAAGAGTGGTCTGATACATCTCTATCGCTGTTCCCTTCGGCACGTAGAAAACTTTTTCCTCACCGATGAAGAACTGATTATCCCTGATTTCCCAGGTGTGACCGAGTACGAGCATAAAGTCTGTAACCGCAATATTTATCTCGCTTCCCTTGTGGTATTCAAATCCGTTGTAGGTTGTGTTCATACCGTTGCAGTACCCAATCTGAATGGGCATTCCGCCGTAAAGGGTGTTTTTAACTTCGTCGTAAATATCGCAGATTTCCATTTCGGTAATACTTGGAAAATAGACGTTACCGACTTCGGGGAAACCGGTGTTTTTCTCCATATAATTAATAATCTCTGTAAAGTCATAGCCCTTTATAACTCTGCCGTATGTGGAGAACACGCTGTCAAACACGCTGTAAACTTTAACCTCGTTTACTTCGTTAAGACGTTCAAGCATTGTAATCGCCCCTAACGATTTTGTAAGTTGCACGCCAGTCCTCTTTGCCGATTCCTGCGTCCATACCCTTGTCGTAAACTGATTTGACATACTGCATAGCAGGCATATCCACACCCTGCTCTTTTGAAAGACGCTGACAGATGCCGAGGTCCTTATGCTCGTTTTCGAGTGAGAATGCTGTGGTCCAGTTTTCGTTTGCAATATTTTCCCACTGAGCGTCAAGATAAAAATTCTGAGCACCGCCGTAAGAGATTGCAGTGTGATAATCTTCGGGTGAGATACCCATACTGCGAGCAAGAAGCAGAGTTTCGTTAACGCCGTTCTGGATTTCGGCACAGAGCGTATTGTGGCAAATCTTCATAGCAAGACCTGCTCCGTTTTCGCCCATACGGATGACGTTGCAACCCATATAGAGAAGGATTGGCTTAATTGTTTCATAAAGGTTTTCGTCACAGCCAACAAGCACGCCGAGTGTGCCGTTGATTGCAGCGGGCTTTGACTTAACAACGGGAGCGTCTGCAAACTGAGCCCCCTTAGCCTTAATCATCTCTGCACATTCAACAGACACAGACGGGTCGATAGTACTCATATCAATACAGATTTTTGTGCTGTCAATATACGGGAGAAGTTCCGTATAAACAGCCTTAACGTGTTCTGACTTTGGCACCATTGTAATGATGACGTCTGCGTTTTTGGCAACGTCAATATTTGTGTCGCAACCCTTTGCACCGAGTGAAACAAGCTTTTCAACCTGCGACTTGTTAAGGTCTGAACAGAATACGTCGTCATTATGTTTTTTAACAATATTTTCGCACATAGACTCGCCCATAATTCCGAGTCCGATAAATCCGATTTTCATAATATAGTCTCCATTTTAATTTAATCTGTTATTGTGTTATCCCACGCTGCCTGGAACTTTGCAAGTCCGTAGTCAGTGAACGGGTGGTAGAAACTGTCCTTGTATACCTGAAGTCCTGCGGTTACAATGTCGGCACCTGCAACGGCACAGTCAACAAACTGCTTGCCGTTTCTGACTGCGGCACAGATAATCTGTGTTTCGCCGAGGTAACCGTAATTTTCATAAATTGTAACGATGTCCTGAATGTACTGCACACAGTCTTCGCCGCTGTTCTCTTTCCAGCCGATGAACGGAGATACGAAGAGAGATTTGTTCTTTGCTGCAATAAGAGCCTGAGAAGGTGAAAAAACAAGTGTGAGGTTTGTTCTGATACCCTTCTGCTCAAGTCTGCGTGCTGCAGTGATTCCTGCCTCAGTGCAAGGAATTTTGATAACAAAGCTGCTGCTCATTGCCGCAATCTTTGTTCCCATCTCAACCATATCGTCTGCGTTGTCAAGATGCGGGTTAATCTCTACTGAAATCGGGAATTTGTCCCAGCCTTCTATACCCTTTTCTTTTACAAACTCGGCAAGTTCGCCGATTACCGTGTAAAACGGCTTGCCCGAATTCATAATGTGGTTGGGGTTGGTTGTTACACCGTCGATGCCGAACGTGTCGTAAGCCTCACGGATTTCGTCAATTTTTGCACTGTCTAAATAGTATTTCATTTTTATGCCTCCATAAAATTATTTAATAACTGTATTTAAATCGTCAAGTACCTTTGCATTTTTTCTTACAAATACCGGCGGTTCGCCAAGCTGTGCATTAACAATATAAGTACCGCCGCTGTACTCCCTGCCGCTCCAGAGATGTATCCACTCGTCATCGGGCAGATAAACCTCTCTTTTGGTGCTGTCGGGACGGATTACGGGTGCTACGAGAATATCTCTGCCGAGCAGGTACTCGTATGCGGTTTCGTACGCCTCTTTTTCGTCGTAGTAGAAGAACAGAGGTCTTATAACGCCTACGCCCTTTTGTGCGTTATATTTAACGGCGTCTTTAAGATACGGCTTGAGTGCCTTGTGAACGCCAGCCATCTTTGCACCGTGGCGAAGGATGTCTTTGCTCGTGTCGTACTGAGCGTTGATGTCGGGATTAAGTCCCTCGTGTCCACGCATAAGCGGTGTAAATGCGTTCATCTCACACCAACGCATATAAAGTTCCTCGCTTCTTTTAAGGTTGAAAAACGAAGTGTAGCCACCAATGTCGCTGTGCGAAAGTCCAAATCCGCAGCAGGTAAGACTGAGCATTGCGGGAATTACCGACGGCAAGCCAAAGTCTATTGAGTAATCGGTGTGGTTGTCGCCGCACCACATCATAGTTGAATAACGTGGCGTGTCGCTGTAACCTGCACGGGTGTAGAACATAATCTCACCGAGTTTGCCTGTTTCTTCGAGTGCCTCACGGTTGAGTTTTGCCCAAAGTGCAGGCCAGGTGTTATGCACAAGTTCAGGGTTTTCGCCGCTGAACAACACGCAGTCAGTGGGCAGATACTCGCCGAAATCTGCCATCCAGCCCGACAGACCGAACTCAATCATATTCTTTTTGATTATGTTTTTGAGCCACTTGTATGCGGCAGGATTTGTGAAGTCAACCATAGCGGCAGGAAACGTTGTGATTGTAACGAGGTAGTCTTTGCCGTCCTTATCCTTGACGCAGTAGCCTTTTTCGCTCGCCTCTTTATACAGCGGCTTTTCTACTGCAAGAAACGGATTGATGTAGCCGAGCGTTCTTATGCCCTTTTGGTTATTCTCTTTTATCCGTTCATCGAGTTCGGGATAGAGTTCGCTGTCCCACTCCCAGTTCCAGTAAAGCTGCTTGCCTGCTGCCGTAACACGCCTGCCCTCCCAGTCCTGTATCCAGATTCCTGTGAGGTGAAGGTTATTTTCGTCGGCTGTTTTAATAACATTGTCGTACTTTTCTGTTCCGCCCTGCGACGCAATAATCTGACCGTCGTACACCCAGTCGGGAAGCTCGGGCTGTCTGCCCACAATATCGGTAAGATTGGTCATAACGTCTTCAAACGTGTCGCCAAATCCAATGTAAAACGGCGAAACCGAGTCGGTTTTGATTATATGCACGTTTGGGTTGGTCAGGTCAAACTCAGCCCTTGCAGTAGTTAAAGAATGGAAAAAGAATTTGCGGGAACTCAAAAAAGTCGGCTGAGCGTAATAGGTTTCGTACTTATGAAACGGCTGCTTTTTTGTAGTGTTTTTGATGCCAAAAACCTGCTTGACAAGTTTTTTAGCAATCTGAACTGCGTTGATATGCTCTGCAACCCATACGTTAACGTTCTTGCCCCTTACGTTAAACTCAGAAAAAAGCTCGCCGCTGCCGTAAATGTACTCGTCCTCTTTTGCGGGAAGAGTAATCCACATTCTGTTGAAATCTTCAGTTCTTTGAAAAACCACAAGAATTCTGTCGTCCTCTGCAGAAAGGTCTATGCTGAAAGGTTTGTGATTAGGAATTTCAAGAAGCAGCTCTGCCCTTTTTCCGTCGTCTGAAGCACTTGCCTGAAAAACAGAAGCCGGACTTTTGTATTTAATAGTTTCTGTAATTTTGAAAGTGCCGTGGCTCATCGAGTACTTGTTTTCGCCGCTTCCGAAAGCAATTGGAAAAGCTCCGTTTACACTGTCCGAAAGCGTATAAATGACTTTGCCGTTTCTGACAATGTCAATCGACTTATCGTGTTCTTTGAATCTTATCAAATAAATCACCCCACAAAGAATTAATTAACGCTGTTAATTAATTATATTATAGTATGTATGCACTTTAAAGTCAATCATATATAATAATTAATTTAAAATAATTAAGAGGACGGAAAATCCGTCCCCATTAATTCAGTCTATAAGCACCACTGCGTGTGCGGATACGCCCTCTTTACGTCCCGTAAAGCCGAGGTGTTCCTCGGTCGTGGCTTTTACGCTTACCTGCGATACGTCAACACCGCAGGCAGCGGCAATATTTTTTCGCATATCTGCAATATACGGCTTAATCTTGGGTGCCTGTGCAATAAGCGTGGAGTCGATATTGCAGACCCTGTAGCCCTCACCCTTCACTCTGTCGGCAACTGCCTCAAGGAGTTTAAGCGAGTCCGCACCTTTCCACTTTTCGTCAGTGTCGGGAAACATACCGCCGATGTCACCGAGTGCAGCCGCACCGAGAAGTGCATCCGCTACTGCGTGGAGCAGTACGTCTGCGTCGGAGTGACCGAGAAGTCCGAATTCGTACGGAATATCAACGCCGCCTATTATTAGTTTTCTGTTTTGTGCAAGCTGATGCACGTCGTATCCGTGACCTATTCGCATATAATCACCGCCTTATTCTGTTAAGAAGTAAGTTTTCACAAAGAACCACGTCGTCGGGTGTTGTAATCTTTATGTTTGAGTAGTCGCCCGTTACCATTTTAACCGTACCGCCGATATATTCTATCAGCTGGCAGTCATCGGTAAAGTCTTTGCCGTCGTGTGAGGCTGAGTCAAGAGCCTTTTTGTACTGCTTAAAATCGAACACCTGCGGAGTTTGCACTGCAAAGAGAGTGCTTCTGTCGGGGGTGTCAACAATAACGCCGTTGGCGTTTACCACTTTAAGCGTATCCTTTACGGGTACTCCCACCGCAGCCGCACCGTATTCCTTAGCGGCAATAATTGTATTTTCGATATCGTCGGTTTTTATAAGCGGTCTTGCCCCGTCGTGAATAAGCACGAGTTCAGCGTCGTCGATTGTGTCTGTGGCGTTCTTAACGCTCTGCTGACGGGTGTTGCCGCCGATTACGAAGGTGATGCGTTCATCTTCAAGGAGTTCGGCATACTGCTCAATATCCTGTTCCCTTGCGGTAACAATAACCTCGTCCACGTCGCTGATTTCGAGGAATGCCTCAACACTGCGTTCAAGTACCGTCTTGCCGCC